>CAYMXK010000066.1:0-15984 GCA_964393915.1 uncultured Prolixibacteraceae bacterium | reverse complement strand
TGCAAAGCCGCGAAACTTTACCCCCGGAGGTGAATGGATTTTTTATTGAAGGAAGGATTAAGGCCATTCAGGACCAGGCTTTGCCGGATCGTATGATGGTATTGCTTTCTATTCCTGATACTATTCCCCATTTCGATTATTTTATCACCAAAAGCGATGGATATTTCAGGTTTAAACTGAAAGATGCCTATGGGACAGCACACATCTTCCTCCGGGCAATTGCTGCTGATGGGCAGGAGTTATCTGTTGAATTGATGCACAGTATGTTGAAAGGAAGGAGCAATGGCACCTACTCCCAGCTTGAGCCGGATCAGGCACAGCATAAGTTTTTCATGGAAATGACAAATGCCGCATGGCTTGAAAGGGTTTTTTCGTCCAGAAGATCCTTCTCGGAACCCGTTTTTAAAATGAAACCCAGGTTTAAACACGCTTTTTACGGTATTCCTGACCGAAGGGTTATTCCTTCGGAATTTACCGATCTTCCCGACTTTATGGAAATTTCCCGTGAGTTATTGCCAGCAGTCAGGTTTCGTCAACGCGACAATCAATTTTCATTGCAGATTCTGGATAATCAGGAGGGGGAATTTTTTGAAAAGAGCCCATTACGGCTGATCAACGGAATTCCGGTATTCGACGACAATCTGCTCTTTCGTCTTAAAAGCTCGGATATCCGCTACATGGATATAATATATAAGGAAAGGATTTATGGGGATATCAGCTTTAAAGGGGTGCTGTCCATAGCCCTTAAAGATGGCAAGGATAATTTCCTTGCAGATCAGAAATCCCTGCACATGTTTACCATTCCAGGCCTGCAGATCTATCAGGATGCAGGTTATCAGAGTGCCACTGTACCTCCTGCAGTCAGCAATATTCCTGATTTCAGGAGGGTGTTTCTCTTCCGTAGGGTCAATGCTGTTGAGTCAACCTCTTCCATCGATTTTACTGTTTCTGATCTGAAGGGGACGGTTGTTGTTAAGCTACAGGGAATTACGACCGATAATCAACCCTTTGTGTTAATCCGGAAAATTGTGGTACAATGAATCTGAGGAGTATAATATATTTTTTGATGGTTTTTATCCTTCCCGGGAAAGAAGGATTTGGGCAAATTGAAGATTTTGGCTGGAGTGATTTTGTAACTGCAGGAAACAGTGCCAATGGAAAAATGATTGGAACAAAGTACATATACTCCCTTCACAACAGTGCCAATTACTTTTTCCATAAGGATTGGTATGAAGGAACCCTGATGGCCAGTGACGGCGAAGTGTACAACGAAATTCCCCTTCGGTATGATGCCTTCAACGATGAGTTGGTGGTTTACAACAACGCGGTAAAAGGATTGTTTGTGGTGGATAAATTTTCAGTTGATGCCTTTACTATAATGACTCCCCATAATGGAACACAACATTTCAGAAGGATGTCACTGGCAGAACTGGACAATAAAGAACACTATTTCGAAATAATCTACTGCGGCAAAGTCAGCCTGGTAAGCTTTCATCGTATCACAGAGCATAAAATCAGCCTTTACACAAATCAATTTGGTCAACCTGATAACAGGGAATACATACTTGCTGCTCAAAACTTTCTGTTGTTTCAGGATCAGACAGCCAGGCTTATTCCGCCCGGAAAGAGGTCTGTCCTAAGCCTGTTCCCTGAGCGTAAGCGTGAATTGAGACGGCTTCTGAAGCTCAACCAGATCGAAGACTTTTCCATCGGAGGGCTTCCAAAGGTTGTGGAGCTGCTGGACAAGGAAGGGTATTTTTAATTTTAACCACCACGCAACCTTTCGATGAATTCTTTCATCAATAGGTAAAACCAATGCTACCATGAATAAAATAATTCTCTCTGTTGTCGCCATTCTTATGGCCATGACAGCCGTAAGCCAAACTGCCACGGGCTTTTACGAGAATGGGTTTATACACCTGAAAAACGGAACCATTCTGAAAGGCCGCTATATTTATTCAGATGATCTGGAAAAACTTCGCGTTGTGTCTGGAAGAAATACCTGGGTGTTTGAAGCCTCCGAAGTGGAACTGATCACGAAAAACCGGCCGGACAGGCGCTACTCTGATGACACGGAATCCGGGGAAATCCAGCTGTCGCCGCCAAAAACCTTCAACCTCACAGAGGTAGGGGTTTTGGCAGGAAATCCTGACAACAGCCAGTCTGCCCCTTTGGTGCTTGGGTCATCGTTCAACTACACATTCCGGAAGAATTTGTCGGCCGGAGCAGGTGTGGGCATCGAGTTCCTCAAGGAAACCTACATGCCGGTTACAGCCAATCTGTTGTATAAGCTCCGCGACACCCGTTTTACTCCGTTTGCCATCCTCCAGGCAGGTTACCAGGTTCCAATTGAGGGCTCACGGACCGTCTATTACAACGTGGTTCCTTCCAATGTTTCCTCCAGAATGATCTGGCCTGGTCCCTGGCCTGTCCAGCAGGAGCCTATGAAGGCCAAAGGCGGGATGCTTTTTAACCCTGCAGTTGGTTTTTTCAGCCATTCCCGCTCAGGATACGGTTTCAGTATGTCGGTGGGTTACCGGTTTCACCGGCTGCGCTACAGTGGAGAAAACGATTATAACCTGGATATCGACTTCAACAGGTTATCGGTAAAACTGGGTATCATCATTAATTAAGAAAGTCATGAAAACAATATATCAGATTTTTACTTTTTTAGCGTTGTCGGTGGCCTTTTCGGCATGTATGGATACGTATACCGAAGTTTTTACGGCCAATTCGCCCGTTTATATGAGTTATGAGGATTTACGCACTGCCGTTAAGCCCACTGCCACGCGCGACCTGGTTAACCCGGGCAAGATTTATTTCAAGGACAACTACATCTTTGTTGTCGAAGACAGGAAAGGAATTCATATTATAAACCTTGCCAATCCGGCCAGTCCACAGAAAGTTGGGTTTATCGAAGTCCCGGGTTGTGTGGATATCGCCATCAAGCACAGCACATTGTACGCCGACAGCTATATTGACCTGGTGGCGATTGATGTTTCCAACCTGAACAATATCAGGGAGGTGGCGCGTCTGAAGGATGTGTTACCCTATATTGTTCCTCCTTCCGACAACGATTATCGTATGGCCGAAGTCGATCAGGACAAGGGTGTGGTTATTGACTGGGAGATTAAAAAAGTACGCCAGGATATGGATTATCAGTACTATCCGGTATATCCGATGTGGGGCAGGGCTGAAATGGATGCATCGTTTTCCAACTTAAGCAGCGGAGTAGGGGGGTCTTCCGGCTCTGCCTTCGGGGTTGGCGGATCGATGGCGCGTTTTGGATTGTACGACGATTACCTCTATGCCGTGGACAACAGCATCTGTTACATGTTCGACGTACGCAATCCTGAATCGCCTGTAAATGCCGGAAAGCAGAGTGTTGGCTGGGATGTGGAGACCATGTTTATTTACGATAGCCACATGTTCCTGGGTACCATGTCGGGAATGATAATTCTGAGCCTTGACGTGCCACTGGCGCCCAAATATGTTTCCAACTTCTCACATGTTACCAGTTGTGACCCGGTGGTAGTGTCCGATGGCTATGCCTACGTAACCCTTCGCGGCGGGCAGGTCTGCCGGAGTACCACCAACCGCCTCGATGTAATCAGGCTATCAAATGATTACAAAAACAATGTTATGGTAGGCTCTTTCAATATGGTCGGTCCCTATGGATTGGGAATTGACGGGGATATTCTCTTTGTATGCGACGGAGATGCCGGCCTGAAGGTTTTCAGTGTGGAAGACAAAGCCCGGGTTACCAATAACCAGATTGCCATCTTTCCCAATATTAAAACCTATGATGTTATACCCGTGAATGGATTTTTATTTATGATCGGACAGGATGGGTTCTACCTCTATGACTATACAAATATTCAGAATATTACATTAAAAGGGCATATCCCGGTGGTAAATAAGTAAATTATATATACCGGTTTTAAGTTAAAACAAAAAAGAAAAAAAGCCCGGCCATTTGGCCGGGCTTTTTTCTTTTACAACAACTTATCACTTAAAGTCTGTAAGGTCGATTTTTTGTGCGTGGTGGGCACCAGCACTGAAATATTGTAACGGCTTCCTCCATATGAAATCATCCTGATAGGAATGCCATCGAGGGCATTGAAAACCCTTGATGCAAAGCCGGTTTCCTGCCGTATAATATCGCCTACGATACAAACTATGCTCATGTCCTGGTCAATTTCCACCTCTCCGAAAGTAAGCAGGTCAGAGCTGATACCGGCGAGGTTTTTGGTATTGTCGATGGTCAGTGATACTGCCACCTCCGAAGTGGTAATCATATCTATAGGCGTTTTGTAGGCCTCGAACACTTCAAATACCCTTTTCAGGAAGCCATATGCCATAAACATCCGGCCCGACCTGATTTTAATGGCCGTAATGCCATCCTTGGCCGCCACGGCTTTTATTCCTGTTCCATCCGATTCGGTGGTTATCAGCGTACCACCGTCAGATGGATTCATGGTGTTCTTCAAACGTACCGGGATGTTTTTTATTCGTGCGGGGGATATTGTCTGCGGATGCAAAATCTTTGCCCCGAAATAGGCCAACTCAGCAGCTTCGTTAAACGACAGCTGATCGATTTTCCGGGTGTTGCTTACAAAACGGGGATCGTTGTTGTGAAAACCGTCAATGTCTGTCCAGATTTGTATCTCATCTGTTCCGAGGGCTGCTCCCACAAGAGAAGCTGTATAGTCGCTGCCTCCCCTTTCCAGGTTATCGATCCTTCCCTTATCGTCCCTGCAAATAAAGCCCTGGGTAATATAATAATCGGCTGAGGGTATGCCACCCAGAATTTCTGCCAGGAGGGTTTCAATGGCATCCATGTCGGCAGCCCGGTCTTCGTCAATTCTCATGAAATCAAGGGCAGGCAACAAAATAACGTTAAAACCTGATTCCTCCATCAGCAAAGTGAAAAGTTGCGTGGATATAAGTTCCCCCTGAGCCAGGGTAATTTTTTCTTCCCATTCGCTGAAGGTTGATTTTGTCAGGTTGTTTAGCAATCCAAAAACATCATCAAGAACCGATGTGCCTCTCTTTTTGAAACTTTGCTGAGTAAACAGTTCGTCTACTACCTTATCGTATTTATTTCTGAGTGCTCCGATTATTTCAAGGGCAGCGCCGGTATCTTTACTATACAGGTGTTTCGAAATCTCAACCAGGCTGTTGGTTGTTCCCGACATGGCCGACAACACCACCAGTTTTTGTTCTCCATCGGTGATAATTTTCATCACCATGCGCATATTTTCGGGTGAACCGACCGAAGTTCCGCCAAATTTTAAAACTTTCATCTTATTAGCTTATTTATTGCCGCAAAGATGAAAAAAAATCATTATTACCAAAAAAAATCATGTTAATTGAGAAAAAAAACTTCAAAATGCCTTCTTTTTGCGTGATATCGTAACAATGTGGTTGAGAATACGGCTCCTTTCGATGTGGATTCCGGGTTTCATGCCTATGAGATTTTCAGAATCGCCCATATATGGTATGGTTCATCGAATTAAACCATATGATGGAATAGATATGAAAGTCCTCCCGGTTGGTATTCATTTTGCGCTGGAGGTAAAGCACTGGTTCTCCTTTTTTTATTTCAAGCAGAGCGGCGATATTTTGAGGACAGCGCATGGCTTTTATCCTTTGTTCGCCAGCGGTTACCTGGATCTGATAATGGCTCCGCAAAGTTTCAAAGAGTGATTTATTTTCCAGTGACCGGCTGGTAAATCTGGGTAGGTGGAGATTAGGCAGATGGTTAATGTCGTAAAATACAGGTTTGCCATCAACGAAACGCAATCTTTCGAGGTAAATACATCCTGATTCACGCTCGATCTCACTGATTTCGAACGGGAAGTTATCGCCCCAGTTCTGTACAACAGGTTTCTGGAGAATTTCTGTCTTCAGGTATTTTTCGCCAATCGCAGAGGTTGTGCCCTCAATGGATAATATGCCGATACTTTGGGGTGGCTTACGTACAATGCTGCCTTTACCCTGGCGCTTAAGAATCAGGCCGTCTCTGACCAGCGAGTCGAGCGCCTGCCTGACCGTCGGGCGGGTAAGGGCGTGCACTGTGCATAATTCGTTTTCTGAAGGCAGTAAACTGCCTTCTTCATATACTCCCGACAGAATGTGCCTGCGTAGAATTTCGTAGAGCCTGCGGTATTGCGGTATCGCGTTCATGTGCCCAAAGTTAATTATTTTTTAAAATATAAAGCAATAACTTGTATAGACAAGTAAAAATAGTTAGCTTTACAAAGTTTTTGAAACAAATTAGTCATATCTGTTTAAAATCAGAAGGTTACTATAATCTCACGAAAACATATTTGTCAATATAAGTTTAAAGAAATAAAATATGGCAGTTGCAGTGATAATGCCCCGTCAGGGACAATCTGTGGAAACTTGTATTCTTGGTCAGTGGTACAAGTCGGTAGGCGATACGGTGAAAGCCGGTGATATTCTTTTTTCGTACGAAACAGACAAGGCTGCGTTCGACGAGGAAGCCAAGGAAGATGGCATTCTACTGGCGCAGTTTTTCGCAGAAGGCGATGAGGTGCCGGTCTTGGTCAACGTGGCCGCAATAGGTAAAGCTGGCGAGTCTTACGATGAATTTGCCCCCGGTGGGGTTGGTGAAATCCTTTCAACACCTGATGCAGCAGAGGAGGAAGCCAGGGTAATAGAGTTTTCTGTAGAGCCTGGCCCTGAAGACGGCGGGCGAATCCGCATTTCGCCCCTGGCGCGCAATATGGCCGTAAAAATGGATATTGACTATACCCAGCTCGAAGGCACCGGGCCGCAGGGGCGAATTATCGCCCGTGATGTTGAAGCCGTACTGGAAAAGAAAGTTGCTGAACCAGCTCCGGCTCAGAAGCCTCCGCGCACCATTCCAGTTCAGCCAAAGCCAGCCCCGGATGTGCCCGTTGTTTCTTCAGGAGATGATTTTGAAGTTAAGCCAATGTCGAATATGCGAAAGCTTATCGCTAAGGCCATGCACCAGTCACTGCAAAACTCTGCCCAGCTCACGCACCACCTCTCTGCTGATGCAAGAGCTTTGTTGGCAGCGCGCAAAAAATTCAAAAAGGAATTTGAGACCGGTCAGACAGACAGTAATGTTACAGTGAACGATCTGGTTTGTTTTGCCGTGGTACGTGCTTTGAAAAAGTTCCCGCAGGTAAACTCCCATCTTATGGGCGATCAGATGAAATATTTCAGCAAGGTACACCTGGGTCTGGCGGTAGATACCGACCGTGGCTTAATGGTTCCTTCCTTGCGGAATTCCGATGATTTGTCCGTAACGGGTCTTTCTTATCAGCTTCGCAGACTGGCAGAAAGCTGCAGGAAGGGAAATGTCAATCCGGATTTGCTGAGTCCTGAGGCTGCGTCATTTACTGTTTCCAACCTGGGAAATTATGGAGTGGAAATGTTCACGCCAGTCATCAATTTGCCACAAACGGCCATTCTTGGCGTTTGCACCATCACCCCCCGGCCCAAAGATCTCGGAGAGGGCGTTTATGCATTCGTTCCTTTCATCGGCCTTTCGCTCACCTATGACCACCGCGCCCTTGATGGCGGCGAGGCAACACGGTTTTTGGCTGCCGTAGCAAAGGAAATTGAAAATATCTCAGAGATCATCTAGAGTGAATTTGAAAATCAACAATATAAACGAATATGCCCAAGTCTCAATTTATAAACCCGAATGATGTCCGGAAGGCCGGAATGATCGAATTTAAGCCAATAATGGTGAACCAGTATGCAAGAAGCATTGCTGATGAGCGCGCTAATTTCAGCGACGAAGATTTGTTGCGAATATACCGCGATATGGTGGTTATACGCGAGTTTGAAACCATGCTGAACCTGATCAAAATCAGGGGCGAGTACAACGGTATTGCATATAACCACCCGGGACCGGCCCACCTTTCTATTGGACAGGAAGCCGCCGCTGTGGGAATGGCCTTTACTTTGTCGGTCGATGATTTTATCTTTGGTTCGCACCGGAGCCATGGCGAGATTCTTGCCAAAGGGTTATCAGCAATCCACCAGTTGGACGACAACTCCCTGATGCAGATCATGGAGACCCATTTCAATGGCGCCACTATGCGGCCTGTTGCCGCCGGTCACAAGGGTACCGTGAAAGAGCTGGCAGTGAAGTTCCTGTTGTATGGAACACTGGCTGAGATCTTTGCCCGTGAAACTGGTTTCAATAAGGGACTGGGCGGATCGATGCATGCATTTTTTACTCCCTTTGGCGTCTATCCCAACAATGCTATTGTTGGTGGTTCGGGAGATATTGCTGTAGGTGCGGCACTCTTTAAAAAGGTAAACCGTAAGAATGGGATTGTTGTGGCCAATATTGGTGACGCTTCAATGGCTTGCGGCCCGGTTTGGGAAGGTATTTCCTTTGCAACCATGGACCAGTTTACCGAATTGTGGGACGATGATATGAAAGGCGGACTTCCGCTGATCATCAATATAATGAATAATCAGTATGGCATGGGTGGGCAAACCTGCGGTGAGACCATGGGTTACGGAATTGCTGCCCGTATCGGTGCAGGTGTAAATGCCGACCAGATGCACGCTGAAAGGGTGGATGGATATAATCCGCTTGCAGTTATTGACGCGTACCGGCGCAAACGCAAAATTATTGAGGAGAAGCGTGGACCGGTGTTGCTTGATGTGCTCACATACCGTTACAGCGGACACTCGCCTTCCGATGCATCATCCTACCGCTCGAAGGAGGAGGTGGAAGCCTGGGAAAAGGCAGACTCCATTATTTGGTTCGGTAACGAACTGATGAGGGAAGGAGTTGTTGATGAGCCTGCAATTACAAAGATGAGAGATGAAATCATTGGCATGGTTACCAGTACACTCACATTGGCGATCGATAACGAAGTGTCGCCTGTCATGGAAATGAAGGCCCTTCCCAACCTGATCGGCGATATGATGTTTTCCAACCAGTCGCGCGACAGGATGGAAGACCGTCAGCCTGAAGTTAAACTCCCTCTGGAGGAGAATCCCCGTGTGAAGCAGCTGGCCACCAAGGAAAGGTTTGCTTTTGATAAGCAGGGGAAACCTCACTCCAAAATCAAAAACTACGTTTTGCGGGATGGTTTATTCGAAGCCATTATCGACAGGTATTATAAAGATCCTACTTTGATTGCCTACGGTGAGGAAAACCGCGACTGGGGCGGCGCATTTGCCGTATACCGTGGACTTACCGAAGCGCTGCCCTACCACAGGCTCTTCAACTCGCCCATTTCCGAAGCTGCAATTGTTGGCACGGCCATTGGCTATGCCATGTGCGGGGGCAGAGTAATCCCGGAGATTATGTATTGTGACTTTCTCGGCCGCGCCGGGGATGAGGTTTTCAACCAGTTGCCAAAATGGCAGGCCATGAGTGGCAATGTGCTGACGATGCCGGTAGTTGTAAGGGTTTCGGTGGGTTCCAAATACGGGGCCCAGCATTCTCAGGACTGGACAGCACTGGCAGCCCACATCCCGGGTCTCAAAGTGGTATTCCCTGTGACGCCCTATGATGCCAAAGGTCTAATGAATTCTGCGCTGCAGGGTACAGATCCTGTCATCTTTTTCGAAAGCCAGCGGGTTTACGATGTGGGCGAAATGTTCCATACAGAGGGTGTTCCTGAAGGGTATTATGAAATACCAATTGGCGAACCTGACGTAAAACGTGCCGGAAGTGATGTAACTATCCTGACTATAGGCGCGACACTGTACCGCGCAATCGAAGCTGCCGAAATCCTTCAGTCCGCGCATGGCATTTCAGCCGAAGTTATTGATGCCCGTTCGCTGGTGCCTTTCAATTACCAGACAGTAATTGAATCTGTCAAAAAAACCGGCCGTATAGTGATCTCAGGTGATGCCTCGGCCCGAGGATCTTTCCTTCGCGACCTTGCTTCGAATATTACTGAACTCGCATTTGATTACCTTGATGCCCCGCCCGTAGTAGTTGGCTCACGCAACTGGATTACTCCGGCATATGAGTTGGAAGAGTATTTCTTCCCGCAGGCTTCCTGGATTATTGACGCCATTCACCAACGGATTCTGCCAATTGCCGGGCATTCGGTGAGCAACGATTTCTCGGAGGCAGAGCAACTGGAGCGGAACGCAAGGGGAGTGTAACGGGTGGTAGTTGCCAGCCGTTTGGTAGTGAAAAGTGCGAAAACCGGTTTCTTAATAAATTCGCAGAACTGATCCGATTCTAAGTATGGATTTTGTTGTGAGGTTATTGAGTTCACACAATTCTTTAATAGAAACCTGGAACCTCCGTGCAATTACCCAAAGGGAATCGCCCGACCTGATTACATATTCAGCCGGCGTATCCCCAATATCAACCACATACTTTTTTTCGGTCACCCGTGGCTTTTTTATGAGGTCAGCCAACATCTCCTTGCCTTCAATCTCTGGCTTGATGGTATGATTATCGAAATCAAAAACAAGTTCAGGATTGTAAGCTCTGCCATTTTCCCGAATTTCGAAGTGGAGATGGGTGCCGGTGGCTCTTCCTGTGCGTCCGCCAAAGCCAATAATCTGGCCGGTGCTGATGGTGTCACCAGCCTTGACCAGTATGTTGGACAGGTGTGCGTAGTATGTTTCAAGTCCCAGGGAGTGATTGACCACAACCAGCTTCCCGTATCCGTAATAGGTTTGTGCCCGGGTAACAACGCCCTTGTATGCAGCGATAACTGTATCACCCAGATTCAATTTGATGTCGGTTCCGGTGTGCATCCTTCCCCGGCGCATACCGTACTTGCTGATTACTTTTCCCCTGTATGGGACAACGAACTGATCGAGCATGGCTCCAAATGAGGGAAGTTCATCCTCGTCAATGAGAAATACATCGTCCGGAACATCAAATTCAGGTCCGATGTCGAGCGTGTCGGTGTAGAGTTCCTCATTCAGATTGTAAATTTGAAGGGTGTCAGGCAGGGCTGCAGCTCCGGCAGTTGAAAGGCCGGCCAGAATTAGAAATCCTGTAAGCAGTAGTGCTGTTTTTCTCAAAACTATAAATCTCACTATCTCTGAAAGTTTAGTTTATATTCTGCTGATAAACATTAAATCCAGCTTTTATCTCATTTTTTACAGAATGCAAAAATATAGAAATAAAAATAAAAATTCCAAAAAAAAATTTGTGCCTTCAGAAGGACTCCCTTTGCATTCATAATATGTCAGGACACCAAAGGATAGCTAATTAAAATGTATTACCTTTATTTGCAGTACAAATTTTAAAGTGTGCAAAAATGACAAACTACTATAGCGAAATTGTATTGCCTGAAACAATCATTGCCGGGCAATCAGCCGATAGGGAGAGTGCTCCTCCCAAAATCAATGCGCATATACATACTCCGCACTCCTTCAGTGCATTTGATAATATGGAACAACCGTTCGAGATGGCAAATTCTGAGCATATCGTTGTTTTAGGGATCAATGATTTCTATACCACCGATGGTTATGATGAATTTGCTTCCCTTGCCAAAAGCAGGAGGATTTTTCCGCTGTTTAATATTGAATTTATGGCACTGCAGAAAAATGAGCAGGCGGCGGGCATGAGGATTAACGATCCTCAGAATCCGGGGAGAACATATCTTAGTGGCAAGGGATTACGGTATCCGGTAGTGTTGAGCGACGATGGCCGGCAGAAATTGCAGAGGCTTCAGTCAGAAAGCAACCGGCAAACCTACCAGATGGTAGATAAGCTGAACCAGTTCCTCGAAACTACATCTACCGGAATTCATTTCGATGCGGAGGCACTGCAGGACAAGCTGGCCAGGAACCTTTTCCGTGAAAGGCATATTGCCACTGCTGTTCGTATTGCTGTAGTCGAAAAATTTGTAACAGAAGAAAATATTTATGCAGCGCTGACTGAGATTTTTTCAGGGAAGGCCCCCAAATCATCGGTTTCGGACGTTGCCGCACTCGAAAATGAGATCCGCAATAATCTGCTTAAAGCGGGAGGACCTGCATATGTCGCGGAAGACGAGAAGGCCTTTCTGTCGCTCGGGGAGGTAATTGAGTTTATAATTGATGCCGGGGGTATTCCTTGCTATCCTGTATTGCTTGACGATGCAAAAGGAAATTTCACCGATTTTGAAGGCGATTTCCAGATGATGGCCAATTCCCTGAAGGCCAAAGGAATTTTTATGATTGAGCTGATTCCTGGCAGGAACGACTATTCCATTTTGAAGGATTTTGTCCGTTTTTTTGATCAGCAGGGATTTGGGATTACCTTCGGATCTGAGCACAACACCCCTCAGCTCGATCCGCTTACTATCACCTGCCGCGGTGGCATCCCTCTCGACGATGACCTTATGCAGGTCAGTTACAAGGGGGCGGCCCTGATTGCTGCCCATCAATACCTCATTGCAAATGGAAAGCCGGGGTTTCCTGTACATGAATTTCCCTCAGCCAGCTTGTTGACGGAGTTGGAGGGCATAGGAAAACAAGTAATTATGAATTTCATCAAATAACAGATATGACAGAAAGTATTCGCGAACTGGTTGAAATTTCCCGGTTCTATGGAAAGCAAACAGCCTACGTGATTGCGGGTGGCGGCAACACTTCCTGGAAAGATGAGCGGCATTTATATATAAAGGCCAGCGGGATTAGCCTTTCCACCATCGGGGAAAACGGATTTTGCGTCCTTTCCCGTGATTTGCTGGAGAAAATCCCGGATATGGAATTCTCTTCTGATCCGGTAGTTCGCGAGGATCAGGTGAAAAATGCGTTGCTCAACAGCAGGGTGAACCCGGAGTCGGGTTTACGGCCATCGGTCGAAACATCACTCCACAATCTTTTTGAATACAACTTTGTTGTGCATACCCATCCTACCCTGGTGAACGCACTGATGTGCAGCAACCTGGCGGAAGAAAAAACGAAAGAGCTTTTCGGCACCAAAGCCCTGTACATACCCTATTCTGATCCCGGTTTTGTACTTTTTACCATCATCCGCGAAAAGATACTTGAATACCGCCAGCTTGAGGGACACGATCCGCAGGTGGTGTTTATCCAGAACCACGGGGTTTTTGTGGCCGCCAATACTGTGGATGAGATCATTGGACTTTATTCGGGAATTGAGACCGGAATAAGTTCCCTTATAAGCGAATGGCCAAAACTTGAGCCTGTGGAAGTGTCGGGTAATCTGGTTGATGCTGTTCCGGCTGTAAGAATGATTCTGTCGCCGGATCAGGTAAAGGTGGCCAGGGTATTTAACAATCCGTTACTGATGCAGCTTACTGCAACCGCAGAATCATTTGCAGGAATTGCCCTGCCGTTTACCCCTGACCAGATGGTTTACTGTTTGTCGGAGTACATCTATATTGAAAATACGGAATCGACTGCAGCCATTATTGCTGAAGTTGAGGAGAAAGCCTCTTCATTTTTGCAGCGCAAAGGGGTAATGCCAAAAGTAATATTTGTGAAAAACGAAGGGGTTATTGTTGCCGATGACTCGGCAATGGCCCTGGATTATCTTCACGACCTGGTACTTGATTTTGCTCAGATAGCTGTACTTGCCGAGAATTTTGGCGGACCACACCCGATGACACCTCCCCAGGTGGCATTCATTGAAAGCTGGGAAGTGGAGAACTACCGCAAAAAGGTCTCACTGGGAGGCAGGGCCAGGGGACGTGCCGAAAACAAGGTGGTCGTGATTACCGGTGCTGCCCAGGGGTTCGGTGCCGGTATTGCAGAGCTTATGTTTGAACAAGGTGCAAATATCGTGGTTGCCGACCTGAACGAAGAGAAAGGCAGGGAATTTTCGGATAGTCTTAACGCACAAAACCGGATGAACAGGGCATTTTTTGCTAAAGTGAATGTCTCCGACGCCGCTTCGGTCAACCAACTGGTTGCGAAGACTGTTATATATTTCGGAGGTGTTGATGTAATGATCTCCAATGCAGGGATCCTCCGTGCCGGAGGACTTGATGAAATGACACCGGAGACCTTCGACCTCATGACGCGGGTTAATTACAATGCCTATTTTTATTGTTCAAAATATGTAACCCCGGTGATGAAGATGCAGCATCAGTATAGCCCCGGTTATTTTATGGATATCATACAGATAAACTCAAAATCGGGCCTTAAGGGCAGCAACAAAAATTTCGCCTATGCGGGAGGAAAATTTGGAGGCATAGGTTTGACCCAGTCGTTTGCGCTGGAGCTGATGCCATTTAACATCAAGGTAAACTCCATCTGTCCGGGCAATTTCTTTGACGGGCCACTATGGTCTGATCCGGAAAACGGACTCTTCGTTCAGTATCTGAGGGCAGGAAAGATTCCGGGTGCTGCTTCCATAGCCGATGTAAAACGGCATTATGAGTCCCAGGTGCCTGCTGGAAGGGGTTGCTCAGCGAACGATGTAGCCAGGGCGATATTTTATGCCATCGAGCAGGAGTATGAAACAGGACAGGCTATTCCGGTTACCGGCGGGCAGGAGATGTTGAGGTAAATAAAAATAATTAGGCAATTTTAATAAGATGAGAACAAAAGCAGTAAGATTATACGGAAAGAACGATCTCCGGCTTGAGTCGTTTGAGCTTCCGGCCATCAATGACGATGAGATACTTGCCAAAGTAGTATCCGACAGTATTTGTATGTCTTCATACAAGGCAGCACATCAGGGTACGGATCACAAGCGGATACCGGATAATGTAGCTGAGAATCCCGTTATTATAGGGCATGAGTTCAGTGGGGAAATTGTGAAAGTTGGTGCCAACTGGCAGCACAAGTTTTCTGCCGGACAGAAGTATTCCATTCAGCCGGCGATTTATTATGACGAAGGGCCAGTCGGGATTTTGAGTGCCCCCGGATACAGCTACCCATACATTGGGGGTGATGCCACCTACATAATCATTCCTAAGGATGTACTGGTGCAGGATTGTCTTCTTGTATATGAAGGCCCCGGCTATTATCCAGCTTCACTCTCTGAACCTTTGTCTTGTGTGATAGGTGCAATGCATGCCAACTACCATACCAAACCTGGTTCCTATGTACATCAGATGGAGATAGTCCAGGGTGGTAAAATGGCTATTCTAGCAGGGTTGGGCCCTATGGGGCTCGCTGCCATTAACTATGTGGTAAACAGACGCGACCGTAAACCTTCGCTGATGGTGGTTACCGATATTGATCAGGGCCGCCTGGACAGGGCCGCCACTATCTTCCCGGAAAAATGGGCCATGGAAAATGGGGTGGAACTTGTTTACCTGAATACCGGCAACGTGGAAGATCCTGTAGGGTTATTGCTCGAAGAATCAGGAGGGACAGGTTACGATGATGTATTTGTATTTGCGCCTGTGCCCGCTGTAATTGAACAGGGTGATGCTATACTGGGCAACGATGGCTGCCTTAATTTTTTCGCAGGTCCTTCGAATCCTGCCTTTTCGGCACGTATGAATTTTTATAATGTTCATTATGCCTCCACCCATGTGGTGGGAACCTCGGGGGGGAACAACGATGATATGGTGGAAGCACTTGCCATTATGGGGGAAGGCCTCGATCCTGCAGGACTGGTAACCCATATTGGTGGTTTGAATGCAGTTATTGACACAACCCTTAACCTTCCGGATATACCGGGAGGCAAGAAATTGATCTATACGCATAAGAATATGCCATTAACCGCGATTCAAGATTTTGCTGAATTGGGGAGAACTGATCCAATGTTTGCAGGGCTTGCAGCTATTGTTGAAAAAACCAAAGGACTGTGGTCAGTCGAAGCTGAGGCGTATTTGCTGAAGTATGCACCGGAAATTTAGATTTGGGAGTTTGAAAGAGCCAAAGCCGGCATTTGCCGGCTTTGTTAACCAAACTAAACAAACTTATGAAGAGATCAACATCTCTTGATGCATGTAAGACTAATCAAATTCAAAAAGGATTAATGGGAACAGAAGAAAATTCTGTTTTTTTTTGAGGTAATCGAGGCTGGGGGGATAAAAAAAAATACGAATAAAAAAAGGGAGCTCTACAGCT
>CAYMXK010000065.1:0-16062 GCA_964393915.1 uncultured Prolixibacteraceae bacterium | reverse complement strand
AGGTTTAACTTTCTCGATTATCCTGTTTTAACTTTTGAGCAACCCGATTTAAAGAATTTTCGTAATCTTGCACTCGCATTTGAAGCCATAAGGCTGGGTGGGAATATGCCCTGCGTGCTGAATGCAGCCAATGAGGCAGTGGTTTGCGGCTTCCTGATGAAGAAAATAGGCTTTATTGAAATGTCGGATATTATTGAAGCCGTCCTCGAAAAAGCTGAGTTTATGGCAAATCCAACGCTCGATGACTATATTTTTACCAATACCGCAACCAGGGACGCAACTCAGTTGTTGATAGATCAACGTTAATAGTAAACAGAAATACAGATATACAATAAATGGAACAAGTTCTTATTAAAGCAGCCCAGTTAATTCTAAGTTTATCCATACTGGTTATACTGCACGAATTCGGTCACTATTTGTTTGCCCGAATTTTTAACACCCGGGTTGAAAAATTCTATCTCTTCTTCGACCCCTGGTTTTCTTTATTTAAATTTAAAAAAGGAGATACAGAATATGGCATTGGATGGCTCCCACTTGGCGGGTATGTCAAAATATCCGGGATGATCGACGAATCCATGGACAAGGAAGCGATGAAACTTCCTCCGGAGCCCTATGAATTCAGGTCAAAACCAGCCTGGCAACGTCTTCTGATTATGGTGGGCGGTGTAACAATGAACTTTATATTTGCCATTGTTATTTATGCCGGGGTGCTCTACTTCTGGGGTGAACAATACCTTCCCACCGAAAATGTGAAGTACGGCATAGCAGTGGGTGAAACCGGCGAAAATATCGGCTTCATGAATGGTGATAAAATCCTTTCGGTAGACAACCACCCTGTCGATAACTTCATGAAGATCGTTCCGACCATCGTTTTGGAAAAAGCGGAAAGCGTGCAGGTTGAACGGGACGGAAAAAAAATTGACGTTCTCATCTCCAACGATGATATTGCCTTACTCCTGAAATCGAAAAGCGTTTTTTCACTTCGCTATCCTTTTCAGTTCACGGTCCGTGATTTTGCCAGGGATTCGCCAGGGAAAGAGGCTGGTTTGCTCGTTAACGACCAGATTACTGGTGTAGATGGCCAGCAATTTACCTGGAACGATGAGTTTCAGAAATACATGGCCGGTCAAAAAGGAAAGCTAATCACCCTCAATGTACTCCGTGAAAACCAGGCTGTTGAGGTACCCGTACAGTTGGGAGAAGAGGGCATTATAGGCATAAGCAACAACTACTCCTTTGAGGATGTATTTGAATGGAAAACGGTTCGCTACGGATTTTTTGCATCCATCCCGGCCGGCATTTCAAAAGGAGTTGAAACTACTAAAAACTACCTTAAACAGTTCAAGTTGTTCCTGATGCCCGAAACCAAAGCCTACGAATCGCTTGGAGGATTTATCACCATTGGCAGCATTTTTCCCGGTGCATGGGACTGGGAGGCATTCTGGATGATGACAGCATTTATCTCCATTATTCTTGCCATAATGAACCTGCTTCCAATACCTGCACTCGACGGCGGCCATGTAATGTTTCTCTTTTTCGAGATTATTTCGGGGCGCAAACCCAGTGAGAAATTTATGGAATATGCACAGATTGCTGGCATGGCATTGCTCCTCGTTCTGGTGCTGTTTGCCAATGTCAATGATATCTTTAAATTGTTCAGGTAAAAAGGCCGGATCATAAAAAGTAACCGGCTGAAAGTATACGCGTTAAAAAAAATTCTATTTTTGCATAAATTAAAATCCACCGTTATGAACTTATTTGTTTTAGCTGGCTTTATCGGACCACAGGAGATTATCATCATACTGATTATAGTAGTTTTAATGTTTGGCGGCCGCAAAATCCCTGAATTAATGAAAGGTGTTGGCAAGGGAATGCGCGAATTCAAGAAAGCAACCAAGGGTGAAGACGAAGAGGAGGAAGTGATTAATCAGGGTAAACTGAAATAGTTTGCCTCTTCTGGTTAGATAAAATCCCGCTTTCCATAGAAATGAGAAAGCGGGATTTTTTTTTCGGATATGTATCCTTTATACTTTATGGGGACAATAAAAGGTGGGTATGAAACCTATATCATTTCAAGCCACTCCTCTCCAGCAGTGCCTCCACTGCAGGTTCCTGTCCACGGTAACGCTTGTAAAGCTCCATGGGATGTTCAGTACCCCCTCGCTGCAGGATATTTTCCCGGAACGATTTAGCCGTGGCCTTGTCAAACAAGCCGTTCTGCCTGAACAGGCTGAAAGCATCGGCATCAAGCACTTCCGACCATTTATAGCTATAGTAACCGGCAGCATATCCGCCGGCAAACAGGTGGGAAAACTGTGTACTCATAGCCACCCCTTTTACATGAGGGAAAAGTTGTGTCTTTTTCATTGCCTCTTCTTCAAAGTCCTTTAAATCCCCCTGATAAGGTGCTTCCAGCGTATGCCAGTTCATATCGAGAAATCCAAGGCTCAACTGGCGAAGAGTTGCAGAACCGGTGTTGAAATTCTCAGAATCCTTTATCCGTTGAACCAGGTCTGCAGGGATTTTTTCTCCGGTCTCATAATGTACGGCAAACCGGTCGAGGAACTCCTTTTCGACGGCCCAGTTTTCCATGATCTGAGATGGCAACTCCACAAAATCACGGTATACAGATGTTCCTGACAGATTGGAGTAAGTGGTTTTGGATAGCATGCCATGGAGGGCATGTCCGAATTCATGCAGAAAGGTGCGGAATTCATTAAAGGTAAGCAAGGAGGGTTTGGAATCCGTTGGACGGGTAAAATTCATCACTATGGTGGTGTGTGGACGCGAATCCTCTCCGTTCTCCATCCACTGCGACTTGAAGGAACTCATCCAGGCACCCCCCTGCTTTCCGGCACGGGGATGAAAATCGGTATACAATACGGCAAGGAACGAACCATCCTCATCGTATACTTCATAAGGAAGCACTTCCTCATGATATACAGGAATATTCCTGTTGAGTCTGAAGGTAATCCCAAACAAGTCTGTAGCCAACCCGAAAACCCCGTCAATGGTGCGGCTCAGCTCAAAATAGGGCTTAATCATCTCATCGTTCAGATCAAATTTCTTCTCCTTGAGCTTTTCTGCGTAGTAAGACCAATCCCACGGCATTAAAGTTTCATCAAAGCCCATTGAACGGGCAAATGACTCTACTTCCAATTTCTCACTCATGGCAACAGGCGTTGCCGCCTCCAGCAACTGGTCAAGCAATTGATAAACCCCTTTGGTATTTGAGGCCATACTGCGTTCCAGAACATAATCGGCATAGGTATTATACCCAAGCAACCGGGCCATTTCGAGCCGAAGCTCAGCCATGCGCTTTACATTCTGCTGGTTATCAAATTCATCACCCTTAAATCCCTTCGAACTGAAGGCCATGTAAAGCTCCTGCCGAAGATTGCGGTTTGCCGAATATCTCATAAACGGTCCATACATGGGCATGGTTATATCAAACAGCCAACCATCCAGGTTTTTTGCCCGTGCCCTGGCTGCTGCCGCTTCAAGTAAACTCTCAGGAAGTCCCGTAAGCTGTTCTTTATCCGTGATATGCTTCTGGTATTTATTGGTCTCCTTTAGTACATTGTCGCCAAACTTCAGCGATAACAGCGACAATTCGGTGCTTATCTCCCTGAATCGCACCTTTTGGTCCTCTGAAAGATTGGCTCCGCGACGAATAAACTGTTTGTAGGTATTGTCAAGTAACATCGTTTGCTCAGGGTTGAGCGACATTTGGCCCCGCTTGTCATACACAGACTTTACTCTGGCAAACAGCTCAGGATGAAGTGAAATATCGTTTTGATACTTTGTTAACAGCGGCGAGGCCTCCTGTGCAATCTTCTGCAACTCCTCATTCGTCTCTGCACTCCTGAGATTACCGAAAATTGCATTGACACGACCAAGCATCCGCCCTGATTTCTCAAGCTCCTCGATCGTATTCTCAAAAGTTGGGGCTTCAGAATTATTAACAATTGCTTCGATTTCACCACGTCCCATCACCATGGCATCTTTCAGGGCCGGCAGAAAATGCTGGTTTTCAATTAACGCGAAAGGTGCTGTTTTGTGGGGAGTTTCAAAGGGCAGCATAAGTGGATTGTTCTTCGCATCCATATTCATAGTACTCATTAATAATAAAATTACAGGTAAAAAAAGTCTTCTCATGGCAACCTAACTTAATAATTCGTTTAAATATTTTCCGACCAGACAGAAAAATATGAAAAAATGTAAAGCCGTCGCAATATTACAAATATTGGAGGGTAATTGTTCAGTGAGGGCGGGATCCGAATACTATCATCGATTTCTTTTAAATATATATCTCATAGGAGTTAGCCGTTAACGTGCACAATTCAAATCAGTTTGCAGTGGAAATAATTCAAACATCCTATTTGAATATCCCCATAATATTTACAAAATGTTATAATTTATCACCATTTCCGAATTATTCCTTTAAATTTGCAGCCCAATATTCATTTTTCCTTATAAAAAGATAGAAATATGAACAAAATTACCAAAGAGGCTGCCCTGCTTTATCATTCACAGGGAAAGCCCGGGAAAATCGAAGTTACCCCCACCAAACCGCATAGCACTCAGGCCGACTTATCATTGGCCTACTCCCCCGGGGTGGCTGAACCTTGTCTCGAAATTGAGAAAAACAATGAACTGGCATACGATTATACCACCAAAGGCAACCTGGTGGCTGTGATTTCAAATGGCACCGCAGTGCTGGGCCTTGGCGATATAGGTGCCCTCGCAGGCAAGCCTGTAATGGAAGGCAAAGGTCTTCTGTTCAAAATCTACGCCGGCATCGATGTGTTCGATATTGAGGTCGACGAAAAAGATCCCGAAAAATTTATTCAGGTTGTAAAAGCCATATCTCCCACCTTCGGAGGCATCAACCTGGAGGATATTAAAGCCCCCGAATGTTTTGAGATCGAAGAGCGTCTCAAGGCGGAACTCGACATCCCGGTGATGCACGACGACCAGCACGGGACAGCCATTATTTCTGCTGCCGGATTACTGAACGCGCTTGAAATTGCAGGTAAGGCTATTGGAGAAGTGAAAATCGTGGTGAATGGCGCAGGTGCCTCGGCGGTATCCTGCACCAAACTATACATTGCTTTGGGAGTTACACCAGGAAATATAGTCATGCTCGACAGCAAGGGCGTATTGTCGGCAGACCGCAGCGATCTTAACGAATCGAAGCAGCAGTTTGCCACCACCCGCACCGATGTTAAAAATCTGGAGGATGCTGTAAAGGGGGCTGATGTTTTCCTTGGCCTTTCCAAAGGCAACGTGCTCTCAAAAGAGATGGTTCAAACCATGGCTCCCAACCCTATCGTATTTGCACTGGCCAATCCTTATCCTGAAATCAGTTACGACGATGCCAAGGCTGCCCGTGAAGATATTATCATCGCCACCGGCCGGTCCGATTTTCCCAATCAGATCAACAACGTGATTGGCTTCCCTTACATTTTCAGGGGAGCACTCGATACCCGTGCCCGACAGATCAACGAGGAGATGAAGCTCGCAGCTTGCAAGGCCATCGCCGGACTGGCCAAACAACCAGTGCCTGATATGGTCAACGCTGCCTATAATGTCAACAAGTTATCGTTCGGAAGAGATTATATCATCCCCAAACCGGTCGATCCACGGCTGATTACAGAAGTTTCCTCAGCAGTAGCCCGTGCGGCCATCGAATCAGGGGTGGCACGCAAAAATATCGACGACTGGGATGCCTACAAGGATAATCTTCGCCATCTGATGGGATACGAATCCAAACTGACCCGCCGATTCCGCGATATGGCCCGCGAAAATCCGCGCCGCGTAGTATTTGCCGAAGGTTCGCACCCCAATATGCTCAAAGCAGCGGTTGAAGCTTTTCAGGAAGGGATCTGCTACCCTGTCCTGTTGGGCAACGACGAGCGCATCGAAAAACTGGCCGCAGAACTGAATCTCAGTCTCGAGGGATGTGAAATCGTCAACCTCCGTCACGATCGTGAATCTGAACGGCGTGAAAGCTATGCCCGAATGCTGACAGAAAAGCGGGCGCGCCAGGGCGCTACTTTCGAGGAAGCCAGCGATAAAATGTTTGAACGCAACTATTTTGGAATGATGATGGTTGAAACCGGCGATGCAGATGCATTTATTACCGGAGTTTACACCAAATACTCCAATACTATAAAAGTAGCCAAAGAGGTAATCGGTATCCGCGAGGGATATAACCACTTTGCCACCATGCACATTTTCAGTTCTAAAAAGGGAACCTTCTTCCTGGCTGATACACTGATTAATCGCCATCCTTCTACTGAATCGCTCATCGATATTGCAAGGCTGGCGCAAAATACCGTCAGGCTATTCGCGAGGGAGCCAAAACTTGCCATGTTATCCTACTCTAACTTCGGATCAGACGAATTGGGCAGTCCGGCTTCGGTGCATGATGCGGTAGAAGCCTTGCAGAAAGAATTTCCCACACTGGCCGTTGACGGTGAAATGCAGCTCAATTTTGCGCTCGACAAGAATCTTCGTGACCGCAAATACCCATTCTCGAGGCTAAAAGGCGAAGAGGTAAATACGCTGATATTTCCTAACCTTTCCTCGGCCAATACTGCCTATAAACTATTACAGGAAATGGCTGAAGGTGAATCGATCGGTCCACTCCAGATGGGCCTTAATAAACCTATCCACTTTACCGACTTCGAAAGCTCGGTACGCGACATCATCAATATTACCGCAGTAGCGGTTATCGATGCGCTGGTGCAGGAACAGATCAATAAGGGAAAAATCCAATAGGGAAACATGCTGGTCTGAGTAAGGGCTGCTGCGTTGTTCTGATTCTTATCGGCAGGTATTGCCGGGAGCGTTTGCTGATGGGTTGATTTACTGAAAGGGAGATTACCTGTTCTTTTTCTTCTTCTCTACCGACCAGCCAAATTTTCCGATGGGCTTTCCCAGTCCGAAGTAGTGACCATGGTTATACACCAACGGTAGAGCCTTCGAAAGTATGAACGCCCCTTTTTCGTCTATATACCGGTCATCCACGGTGATATTGACCACTTCGGCAATAAACATGTCGTGGGTGCCCAGTGGTAGAATCTGTTTCACCACACATTCAATATTAACGGGAGACTCGGCAATGCCGGGGGCTTTTACCAATTTGGAAGGTTGGGGGGTGAGGTTCATCTCCTTCCATTTGTTGTACTTTTTACCTGACCGGCATCCGCACCAATCGGTGGCCCGGGCCAGCGCCTCCGTGGTCAGGTTGATCACAAATTCTCCGGTGCGTTTAATAATGGGATAGGAGGTTCGTCCGGGCCTCACCGAAATATAACACATGGGCGGGTCGCTACAGATGGTGCCTGTCCAGGCTATGGTGATGATGTTGTACTCTTCGGGGGTTTCACCGCAGCTGACCATCACCGCGGGTAACGGATATATCATCGTTCCCGGTTTGAATTGTACAGACGCACGGCGGTGTAGAGACGCACGGCGGTGCGTCTCTGTGGCAGACGCACTTCCGTGCGTCTCTACACTACCGGTCATTCCAATGACCATTTTCGCGGATCAGCTGCTCCAGCTCCTCTACAGCGTTTTCATAGGGTATGTGCCGTTTCACCAGTTTCTGTCCCTTGTAGAGGTTCACATTATTTTTGCCTGCACCCACAAAACCGTAATCTGCATCGCTCATTTCACCAGGCCCATTCACCACACAGCCCATTATGCCTATTTTGAGGTGATGAAGGTGCTTAAAGTGCTCTTTCACCTTAAGGGTGGTTTCGTGGAGGTCGAACAAGGTTCGCCCGCAACCCGGACATGAGATAAATTCGGTTTGTGAAACCCGCATTCTTGAGGCCTGCAAAATTCCGAAACTGAGGTCCTTAAGTTCTGTAAACGTGATACTGTCGTGATCGTTGGTAAGACAGACGCCGTCTCCATAACCGTCAAGAAACAAACCGCCGAGGTCCGCCGAAGCTTTGATGTGCAGATCTTCGAGGCTGCGCTCATTATACCGGCGGTAAAGGATAACAGGAACTTTCCATATATGGGTTTCAAGCATCATAAAAAATGCACGCAGTTCAGCGTAAGGATTCTTATTGAAACTTTCAAGAATCAGCACTGTCTTGCGCGTTTGCCGCAGCTTGGTCATAATTTCGGGGTGCATATTCATGAACCTGTCGAATTCCTGCTTATTGGTGCGGATAAATTTCATGCGCCCCCACCGGGTACTTTCAAATAAATATTCTTCGAGGGAAATTACAGGCGAAGAGTTGCCGGCGATATCCATTACCTTGCTGCCCTGAAGAAAATAATCGGGAATGCGTTTCCCCCTGATGGGCAATATTTCGGACAGTGTGCGTTCACCAAGATCAGCCACCACGACAGGTAGGTTCCGCCCTCCCATATTTAAAACAGGCCTGGTCGATCTGCGTTCATATTCAAACGGATTGGTCTGCGCATGCAGCGGTGCTGTTATGGGCTGGTGATTGTTGTAACTTCTGAAATGGTCTATAAGTTTGCGGGCAACCGGTATTTCACGCTCCGGGCTTTCGGTTAGCGATATCCGGATGGTATCACCAATCCCGTCGGCCAGCAATGCACCAATGCCAACAGCAGATCTGATCCTGCCGTCTTCTCCTTCGCCAGCTTCTGTTACTCCCAGATGGAGCGGGTAGTCCATATCTTCAACGCGCATCCTGAAGCACAGCAACCTGACCGTATAAACCATTACCCGGGTGTTGCTCGATTTGATTGAAAGGACTACGTTATTGAAATTTTCCTTTTTGCAAATCCGAAGAAACTCCATTACCGACTCCACAATACCCGTGGGCGTATCACCGTAGCGGCTCATTACACGATCAGACAAAGATCCCTGATTGGCACCGATCCGGAGCGCTGTATTGGTCTTCTTGAGCATCTTGAGAAAAGGAACAAACAACTCTTCAATTTTTTGAAGTTCATCGCGGTATTCCTCGTCTGTAAAAAGTACATGCTTAAATGATGCCCGCTTGTCATAAAAATTACCCGGATTGATTCTGATCTTCGAGATGTACCGGGCCGCGATTTCAGCAAGCCTGGGATTGAAATGTATATCCCCGATCAGTGGGTTATTGTAACCGCGGTCAACAAGTTCTTTTTTAATGTAGCGCAGGTTTTCAGCATCGCGTGTATCTTTTACGGTTACCCTGACGTATTCGGCCCCGGCCTTAATAATTTTTATAATTTGTTCTACTGTTGCTTCCGTATCTTTTGTGTCTGTGTCAGTCATCGACTGAATACGAATGGGGTTATCGCCCCCAATCGGAGTTGATCCGATTTGCACCTCGGAGGTCTTAAACCGCTCGTAACGGCATAAGTTATTGATATATTTAAAATTAGCGTTTTCCATAACCAAAATGCAGCTGCCTTAAAATGCAAATTTAATCCATTCGGTGTAATATAAAAATATTCATCTATTTTTGTTTTTCAATAATGTGGTATGTCGATCGAAATAAAGTACGTAACAAAACTGTATGGCAGGCAAAAAGCCCTTGACAATGTTTCTTTTACTGTAAATCCTGGTGAATTGGTTGGATTTCTCGGGCCCAATGGCGCCGGAAAATCGACCCTGATGAAGATTATTACCGGTTATATCCCGGCCAGCGATGGAGACATTTACGTTAATGGTTTTAAAGTTACCACTGAAAGTGTCGACATTCGCAGAGAAATCGGCTATCTGCCTGAAAACAACCCACTTTATACTGATCTTTATGTGGCAGAATTTCTTGAAATTGTGGCAGGATTTTACCGGTTGCCGAAACCACGGAACCGCGTTAGGGAAATGATTGAGCTTACCGGGCTGGAACGTGAACAACACAAAAAAATCGGACAATTGTCAAAGGGTTACAGACAGCGGGTTGGACTTGCGCAGGCGTTAATTCATGATCCCTCAGTCCTTATCCTCGACGAACCCACATCTGGTCTTGACCCCAACCAGCTAACCGAAATACGAAGTTTGATTTCAGAAATCAGCCGTGAAAAAACGGTGATCCTCTCCTCTCACATTTTGAACGAAATAGAGGCAATTTGCAAGCGGGTGGTCATTATCAACCGGGGAAATCTAGTCGCCGACAACCGGCTCTCAGAATTGAAGAAGGGCATTTCACCCGGGCTTCAGCAGGTGTACGTGGTTTTCGGCCACAATCCGCCAGAGAGCCGACTGCAACAGATTCCGGGGATAACCGAAGTGGTTCCGCACGAATCAGGATGGATAATTACCTCAGCAGGGACCGAAGATATCAGGCCTTCCATTTTCAGTTTTGCCGTTGAATCGGGACTTGTCATTCTTGAAATGTCTGAAAAACAGCAAAACCTGGAGAATATCTTCCGACAATTAACGCATTGATTAAAGGCATATTATGCCATTCAGGCTAGTTATTCTCCAGATCCGTCAGGTTGAGAAACGGAGGCATCAACGTAGGAAATGACCAGGCAAAATGATGCTTATCGTACACCAGGGGTCTTGATTGAATGATATAACCATGGTAAGACTTATCGCCATAAATTGTACCCATGGCTTCAAAAAGGTTTCCCGGCCAGTTTTCAGGAGATCCCTGCCGGGGATTTTCGAACCAGGTCCATTCCGCGGGATGCTGGTTGAAGTAAAAAAGATAGTCAAGCGCCTTTTTTACAGATTTATCCTCCTCTTCAAGTAAAAAAAGATTCTCACCGGTAGCGTGAAAGATTACATTGAATGAGGCAGTGATGGGCGCTAAAGAAAAATAGGTGTACCATATTCCGTTTGATTCGCGCCTTGTCTCTTCCGGCATATGGCCATCAGGGGCAATCTTGTGAAAAAGGTCACTTTTCACCAAACGGCTGTTTTCGGCCATTTCGTTCTCATTATCGAGGAGATAGGCACAAAGCGATGATCCAAACCTACCCCAGTCGCCCCAGTTGTTTTTCCGGTTTCGTATTTCATTGCTGGCTTTCAGGTATACCTTCTCAACCCAGTTAAAAAACTTTTGTCGATCGCCTGACTGCCATCCCTGGTAGTGGTACATCAATTCGCCGGCCATTATCAGACCAGTGCCTGAATAAGACATGACCAGCGGACCATCAGCGTCCGAATATCCGGTGTTGATGCCGGCCCATGCCATAAGGAGTTCGAGGGCCTTGTCTGCGTATTTAGTCTCACCCGACAACTGCCAGGCCAGGGCACACGCGTAAGCGCCAAATGCATCAGCCTGCAGTCCGGCCGAATTTTTGCGATGACCGGCCGCATCCCGGTAATAACCGGGAACATTGAAGTCAGCCATGGCATGATGATCACGGCGGCAGGAAGAATCAGCCTTACTGATCAATTGCTTGTATGCTTCGTAATAGGGCTGGGTACGGTTTTCAATCATTTTCCTGACAAATTTTATCTGCGCCTCAGGATGCATCCCACCTGGGTGCTTATAGCCCAAAACATTGGTGCTAAGTCCTCCGGCGATAAAAACAAACAAAACAACTCTCACAAATTTCATCACATTATAATTATTAGTTTTTAATGGTATTTATATCATTTCCATAGTCTGATATTCAGTATTCAACAGAACGCCTGCGCATTTCAATGTAACACACGTAAATATAATAATTTTCGCTAGTGTCAGGAACTGTTCATGCCAGTTTCGTAATTCACATTCAGGCGAATCAGCTTTATATGAATAATCCTTACTGAATAATCTAAATTTTTACAAATAAAAAAAATCCATAATACTCTTTTTATTTCTGTAAAAGTGTTGTACCTTTGTCGATGCTACGTGGAAAAATTTGTGATTGATTGCAACCACCGAAAAAAATGCTAAAACAATCGGGTTAGTATTTGCTATTCAATCATTTATCCCGCAGTTTATATTTTTTGTAGAACCGTCAGGGTCTAATCCCCGGCATAAAATTTTGGGATAATGAGTTATTTGTTTACCAGTGAATCCGTTTCCGAAGGTCATCCCGACAAGGTGGCTGACCAGATTTCCGATGCCTTATTGGACCATTTTCTCGCTTTTGACCCCAATTCGAAAGTGGCCATTGAAACGCTTGTAACTACCGGACAGGTAGTGGTAGCAGGCGAGGTTAAATCAGAAACTTATGTTGATGTGCAGGAAGTTGCACGCAAAGTGATCCAGAAAATCGGTTATACCAAAGCCGAATATCGTTTTGATGCCGACTCGTGCGGCGTATTAGTGGCCATACACGAACAAAGTCCCGATATTAACCGGGGTGTTGACCGTAAGAACAAGAAAGACCAGGGCGCCGGCGATCAGGGAATGATGTTCGGTTATGCCTGCAGGGATACCGACGACTACATGCCGCTTCCCCTCGAACTGTCGCATCGTATCCTTATGGAACTGGCCGTCATCCGCCGTGAAGGAAAGGTAATGACTTACCTCAGACCCGATTCCAAATCACAGGTTACCATTAAATACAATGACGACCACACCCCCGCGAAAGTACACACCATCGTGGTTTCAACCCAACACGATGAGTTTGACGAAGATGAACCCATGCTGGCCAGAATCAGGCAGGATGTTATCAATATCCTGATACCCCGCGTAGTGGCTAACCTTCCAGCGAGAATCCAGAAGCTATTTGGAGAAGGCATTGTTTACCATGTGAATCCTACAGGGAAATTTGTGATTGGCGGACCACACGGCGATACCGGACTTACTGGCCGCAAGATTATCGTTGATACTTATGGCGGTAAAGGAGCCCATGGCGGCGGAGCTTTTTCCGGCAAAGATCCCTCAAAGGTTGACCGGTCTGCGGCCTACGCTGCGCGTCATATTGCCAAAAATATGGTAGCCGCAGGGGTTGCCGATGAAATGCTTGTGCAGTTGGCATATGCCATCGGCGTGGCTCAACCTGTCGGCGTTTATGTGAACACCTATGGAAGAAGCAATGTAAACGTTTCAGACAGCGAAATCGCCGTAAAAGTTCAGAAGCTTTTCGACCTCCGTCCGGCTTCGATCGAAAAAAGGCTCGACTTACGCAAACCCATCTACCAGGAAACTGCAGCATACGGACATATGGGCCGTACACCGGTTACCCGCAAACAGGTTTATAACTCTTCGTATCACAAACCCAAAGAACTTGAGTTAAATTTCTTTACCTGGGAAAGACTGGATGAGGTGGAAAGAATAAAAAAAGCTTTTAAGATAAGTTAGATCCTTTTAATAAACATAATGACCTGCCGGATCTGGTTTTATAACTATTCCGGCAGTTTTATAACCACCTAAAGGGTAACTGAATGCAATAACCGGCAAAGCAATTCCCAAGCTGATGCAAAAGACCTTTAATTCCCTGTTTTGAAAGGGGTGAGAAACCACTGAAATAGTAATTTTAAATTTTAAGGACATTTTAGTCGATTATATAATTCGCTCATAATCTTTCATTTATGATTTTTTTGATTCTGAGTAATACCATGTTTTCCGAAAAATCCATATATTGAAGCCCATAAATCATACACTTATTATGACAAAGCTGAACAGAAGACAATTTATACAGGCCGGAGTCGCCGGAATGGCGGGCTTATCGGTAATGGGAGCCGGTATTTCACAATTGAGCTTTTCCCTACCTGCAAATATTCAGGTGGATAGAGTAAAACTGGGAAATACAGGGTTAATGGTTCCAAGAATCTTAATGGGAACAGGTTCACGTGGGGGAGGAAAAGCATCCAACCAGACCCGCCTCGGGACAGAAGGCTTTGTAAAGCTGGCGAGATATGGGCATGAAAGGGGTATCCGCTTTTTCGATTCCGCAGATTCTTATGGCTCACATCCATTTATAAAAGCTGCCTTGAAAGAGATTCCACGCGATGAAACTCAAATTCTTTCCAAAATGTGGGTAACTGAAAACAGCTGGAACAAGGTTCAGCCTGTTCCGGAAGTCCTTGACCGCTTCAGAATGGAAACGGGCAGCGATTATTTCGATATCGTACTGATGCACTGCCTGATGAAAGGAAACTGGAAAGAAGAACGCAAGTCATATGTCGACGGCTTATATAAAGCAAAACAGGACGGGATAGTAAAAGCCATAGGGGTTTCCTGTCACAACTGGGATGCAATGGCCGAAGCAGTTGAAGATCCCTGGGTGGACGTGATTCTGGCCCGTATCAATCCTTTTGGAAAACACATGGATGGAACACCTGAAGCCGTAATGGGACTGCTCGAAAAGGCACGCAAAAACGGCAAAGGAATTATCGGAATGAAAATATTCGGGAACGGTGACAATGTGACCGACGAAGAGCGCGAACGTTCTATAAGGTTTGCCGTTTCAAGCGGAAATGTACACTGCATGACCCTCGGGTTGGAATCTCCGGCTCAAATGGACGATGCAGTTGCACGGGTTATGCGCGCCGTAAAGGGCTAACCTTTAACCTTTATAAATAATTGTCCAGCGAATCGTTGAGAAACTTGTTCATCGGATAAAGCTCACTAAAAGCCTGTACGGCAGTCTCTGCAAAGTTTCCCCCGGTCAGGACGGAGTTATCTATTGCCATAGAAAATACATAGGATTTGTAACGCAGCAAATCCATATTTTCAAACGACGGATCAAATCCTTTGGGATTGGTTTTTAGCTTTTCACCCTCAATAGATGGAAAAAACTTCCTGAATCCGGGATCCTGTATGATTTCCAGGAAAGCTTCAGGCTGTTCATAGATGGCATTGCGCAAGGCTTTCAGGATATTGGATTCCGGCATGTAAATCCCACCGCCAAGGAAACTCCCGCCCGGCTCGATATGAAAATAGTATCCCGCCCGGGTACTTTTCCTTCCCCCACGGGCAATGTAGCTGCCGAAGTGGGTTTTGTAGGGCTGTTTATCGTGCGAGAAACGCACATCACGATAAATTCTGAATAGACAGTCTTTGGGATCCATAGCCGGAACATCCATGTCAAACTTTCGGATCTCGTTGATCAGCAATTCAGTGATAAACAATATCTTATCCCGGCAATCTTCGTAGCGCCCTTTATTGGACTGAAACCATTCACGGTTATTGTTCTTCTCCAGATCGGCTAAAAATTCAATTACATTTTGCATAATACCATAAATTGGAAATATATTGGTTATTTTGTGGCATAAAAATAAGCATGAATTTGCTTTGACAAAGGAGGCATGTTCTGAAAATGAAAAATATATTTACCCCGAGTCCATCCTATCTGCCCGGGAGTGATGATCTCAGGAAATATGCATTAATTCTCGCGGGCGGATCGGGACTCAGAATGGGTTACCCATTGCCCAAACAGTTTATTGAGCTGGCAGGCAGACCTTTGTTGATACATACACTTGAAAAATTCTCCTCTTTCGATACTCAAATTGAGATTGTGCTGGTTCTTCCTTCTGAGCATGCTGATTTATGGCAACAGCTCTGCATAAAACACAATTTCAAAATACCTCACAGGATTGCTCCTGGCGGAAAGGAGCGTTTTCATTCCGTGCAGAACGGACTTAAGCTTATTGAAACAGACGGCATCGTATTTATTCACGATGCGGTTCGTCCGCTGGTCAGCCATCAAACCCTGACCCGATGTTTCGAAACTGCCCGCCTGACCGGTAATGCCCTTCCGGTTATATCAGTGTCGGAATCGGTCCGCTTTGTTGAAAATGAATCCAGCCAACCCATCGACAGAAGTAAAATAATGCTGGTACAAACTCCCCAGACTTTCAGGGTAAGCTTAATTCAAGACGCTTACCGGCAACCATTCGACACAAAATTCACGGATGATGCCTCCGTTCTTGAAAATACGGGGCATAAAATTCACCTCACCGAAGGCAACCGGGAGAATATTAAAATTACCTGGCCTTCAGATCTGATTTGGGCCGAATCTATCCTTGCCTCAGAATAATGTTGTTCTGCCATTTTCTCCATTCATGCCTCTCATTCGGTCACTCACCGATTTTCTTTAAATATTTCGGCTTCATATTTGTTACAATTGCAGCGTTTTTCTCTTAACGTTTTAAATTTTATGAGGAAAGTTAAACAATTAAACACTTTTTTGTCTTTTATAGGAACAAAAGTCATTGGAAACATTTTTGTAATGAAACAGTCAAAA
>CAYMXK010000064.1:0-16113 GCA_964393915.1 uncultured Prolixibacteraceae bacterium | reverse complement strand
AATTATTAATCAAAAAATAGAAATAAAAATGGCAGATTTAAATTTCATTGTAGAAGGGGAATCCCTGACGGCAACGCGCTTTGACGCGATAGCGAGACAATTTTCAATTGTGGTGGATGAACCACCGGTACTGGGTGGCGAAGATCTGGGGGCTAATCCGGTTGAATACCTCCTGGCAGGCTATGCGGGCTGTATCAACGTAGTGGCTCACCTTACCGCACGGGAGCTGGGCATTCATGTAATTAAACTGAGCATATCGGTAAGTGGCGACTTAAATCCGGGACGCTTTTTAGGGCTTTCGGATGAGGAACGGGCCGGGTTCAAGCATATTGAAGTAAAATTTTTACCCATAACCGATGCTTCTCCTGAGTTGCTGCAGAAATGGGTGGATACCATAAAAAGGCGTTGCCCGATTAACGACAACCTGGCCTCTCCAACTCCGATCTCATTTAATGTAGTTTCAGTTAATGAGTTGGCTGTCAATTAACGGAAGCCACTTACTTAATTGATAAATGCAATCTGTACCGCAACGAAATAATTCCTGGGTAATCCGGGATAGTAATACCGGGGGGGAGTGTTGCCGAACGATGGTGCATTAATCAGGAACATGGATGCATAGCTGGTGTCGAAAAGGTTATTGATGCCGCCGTTGACTTTCCATGAAAGGTTCATGAACTGAAAATTTCTTCCGGCGCTCCAGTTGAAAACGAGAGAAGGTTCGGAATAGATGGAATTGGCATCGTTCAGGGGCAGTTTTCCGGAATGCCTGTAGTTTATGAAGGAGTTCCAGCCCTTATTTGTCCTGACTTCCAATCCTCCGTTCAATACCACCCGTGGAACGCCTGTCAGTTGGTTGCCTGAGTAGTCTTTATCGAGATCGGTAAATTCATCGAAGCGATAACTGGCAAGTGTTCCATTGGTGTAAAGGTTCCAGTGGAACTTTTTTGATATGGTTCCAAAATAGCGCAGGTCAAATTCCAGGCCGGTATGGGAAGTTTTACCTGCATTTACCCCCACAAACGCGTCATCCCCGGTGCGCCGTGCAACCAGCAGGTTTTTGATCAGCATCCGATAGATTGAAATATCGTAAAACATCCGGTTGTGGAGTAATTTTCCCCTAATGCCTGCTTCAAAGTTCCAGCCAGTTTCCGGTTCAATATCCGAATTTACCTGACCATCGGGTTGCAACGTCTCCTGAAGCGAAGGTGCTGAAAATCCATGGCTTGCAATGATAAACAGAGCTTGCCGGTCTGAAAATTGCCAGTTGGTGCCCAGTCGCGGTGAAAGCAGCCAGGGGAAACTCCTCCTGCCCGACTCATCCCCGTCGGTAATGAAGCGGTCGGTATAGTCGTAGCGCGTAAAATTCAGGTTAAGTCCGGGCTCAATGGCAAGAGAAGGGAGGGGATTCCATTTGGCAAGCGAAAAGATGTTGTTCCAGAAGCGAATCTCTTTATTGTGGCTGAGCCGGTTTTCGGGCAGGGCTGCCTGGTTTCGGTAGGTTGCCCAGTCGTATTTCTCACGGAAGAACTCAGTACCTGAATTCCACTCAAAATTATCCGTTGAATATACAAGTGATAACCTGCCGCTGCCGGTAATGGCCTTTTCTTCGAGCAGGTTGAAAGGCCGTAGTTCCAGATTGGATGAACTAACTGCAAGGCCGGTTACGGAGATTTTTGTTTTTGCGGAGAGCTGATGCCGGTAGGTTGCAGCGCCCCTGGTCTTTCGTGCGTCTTCGTTCCCTTTTACATTTGCCCAATTGGCGGCTGCCTTTTCGGGGGTTTCCCGGTATGTTGCCAGGTCGATGGAGCTGGGGATATAAGCTTTCAGGTCGACAAAATCGAAGAGGACGTACAGACTTCCTTTTTCACTCAGATCGAAACGGTTGTAGCTGAAAAGGTTGCTGCGATTGTATCTGTTGTTTTCCCTGTAACCATCGCTGTATAGGAAATCTGTAATCAGGAGGTGTGAAGATTTTTCACGGTTAACGGATACGGAAATGCCTTCCTTGTGGGTTCCGTATGAGCCCGACATAAAGTTGGTCTGTACCTTGAAAGCTTCGTTCCCGGGAGAAGATTTTAGCAGAATGGCACCTCCCAATCCAGATCCATGTACCCCGGAGGTGGGGCCGCGTACAACTTCAACCTGCGACAGGGCCCGCAAACTAATATCTTCAAGGGTGGTCTCCCCGTCTCCCGTGGTTAACGGAATCTCATCCAGGTATGCCTTGATTTTACTGGTGCCATAGGGAGTTCGGCTGCCGATACCCCTGATGGTGATGCGGTTGGTGTTTAAACTTCCCGAGTGCATAAAAACACCCGGAACCTGATTGAGCGACGGCTCCAGGGCTACCACTGAATTTCTTGAAATCTGGGTGCCGGTGATGAGGCTTACGGCGCCGGTGCTGTTGAGCAACCTGCTTTCGATGCGAAGGGCAGTCACCGTTATGGCTTCAATATTCTGGTCTTCGGGATCCAATCCGATGATGAGTTCCTCATTTTGCAGAATCCGGGCTTCGGTGGGGCTATAAAACGAGGCCGATACCTGAAGGAGGGTATCTCCTTCTGTAACAATAAGTTTAAAATTGCCTTCGGGGTTTGAAAAAGTCCGGTCCGGACCCGCTTTAATCATTGCATAGGCAACAGGCTGCCCGGTTTGGTTGTCGGTAATCTGTCCGGTAACCACCAATTGGGCGAATGATATCCGGGAGAACAGCAAGAGAAACAGAAAAATGAATAATCTCATCTTGATTTTTTTTTCAGTCTTAACAATAGATCAACGCGATGGTTCACATATCTGGGTTTTTGGAAAACCTGCGTCAGCTCAAAGATAGCCAAAAAAGGCCGGAGAATTACCCGGCCTTATTTTATCAGGATATATGATATGCAAGCGTTATACTACATAAGTTGAAGAGGCGGTTTCTCCGCCACGGCCTGTCCAGTTGGTATGGAAGAATTGGCCGCGGGGCTTGTCTGTTCTCTCATACATGTGTGCGCCGAAATAGTCGCGTTGTGCCTGGAGCAGGTTGGCTGGCAGGCGCTCGCTGCGGAAACCGTCGAAGTAGCAGAGGGCTGACGTAAGGGCAGGTACCGGGATACCGTTGGTCAGGGCCGTTGCACAAACCCTTCTCCAGCCTTCCTGAGTGGCTTCCACCTTCTCTTTGAAGAACGGATCGAGGAGCAGGTTGGGGAGATCGGGGTTGTTATCGAAAGCCTTCTTAATATCTCCGAGGAAAGCCGAACGGATAATGCAGCCACCGCGCCACATCAGGGCAATGCCGCCGTAGTTGAGGTTCCATTTGTATTCTTTGGCTGCTTCCATCATCAGGTTGTATCCCTGGGCGTAAGAGATAATCTTGGCTCCGTAGAGGGCCATTTTCAGGTCTTCTACAAACTGGGTTTTGTCACCCTTGAAACTGACCGCCGGTCCGCTGAGAACTTTGGATGCTTCCACTCTGAGGTCTTTCTGTGCAGACAAACAGCGGGAAAATACCGATTCTCCGATAAGCGTGAGCGGAATACCCAGGTCGAGCGCTGCGACGCCGGTCCATTTCCCGGTGCCTTTCTGACCTGCCGTATCGAGGATTTTCTCTACCAGCGGACTGCCGTCTTCATCTTTGAAGGCGAGAATGTCGCGGGTAATCTCGATAAGATAGGAATCCAGTTCTTCGGTGTTCCACTTTTTGAAAACCTCGTGCTGCTCAAAAGCATCCATGCCGAGCAGGTCTTTCATGAGGTGGTATGCTTCGTTAATGATCTGCATATCGCCATATTCGATGCCATTGTGTACCATTTTTACGAAGTGGCCGGCACCATCTTCTCCTACCCAGTCGCAGCAGGCTTCGCCATTTTCCACTTTGGCGGAAATCGCCTGGAAAATTTCTTTTACGTGTGGCCATGCTTCAGGAGAGCCTCCGGGCATAATAGAGGGTCCGAGCAAAGCACCTTCTTCGCCACCGGAAACACCCGTGCCGATAAAGAGCAAGCCCTTGCTTTCCACATATTTGGTACGGCGAATGGAGTCAGGGAAGTGGGAGTTACCCCCGTCGATAATAATATCGCCGGGCTCGAGGTGAGGAATAAGGAGTTCGATGAAGTCGTCGACGGGCTTTCCGGCTTTCACGAGCATCATCACTTTGCGCGGACGCTCCAGCGATGCTACCAGTTCTTCGATACTTTTTGCACCGATAAAGTTTTTTCCGGCACCACGTCCATTCATAAAGTCATCGACTTTCGCCACTGTGCGGTTGTACACGGCAACGGTATAGCCTTTACTTTCCATGTTTAAAACCAGGTTTTCGCCCATCACGGCCAACCCGATCAATCCAATGTCTGCTAATTTTTTCATTCCTTTTTTAATTGAATTACTATTTGTTAATAATTTGATTTTTAGTTTTTTATAACTATAAAATTTCGAATCCTATTTTTCTCAGCTTTGCTAAAGTATCTACATTTACATTTGCAGCCCTGATTTTGTAAACCGGGAATTCCCGTCTCAGCGGGTAATCCCCGCGTAGTTTTTCGAACTGCTCAGGATGTGCCCTAAGCGCCTCATCATCCTGTTCGATATTGTAGGTAGTCAGTACCGCTTCTGCGATGACTGACTCCTCATCGCGGCGTGAGCCGTCAAGCACAATTTCTCTGTTTCCGGGAAGTTCCACCCCTGATGGTTGCCAGTCGTCGATTCCCAGGTTGAAAAACCGGCTCAGTGCCTGAATGCTCATCATGGTTCCGTTGGCCTTTCCATCTTTCGAGTAACCTGCAATATGCGGCGTTGCCAGGAATGCCATGTCCATCAGTTCCCTGTCGATGTGGGGCTCATTTTCCCAGCAATCTCCAATGAAACCGGCAATTTTGCCGCTTTTCAGGGCCTCTTTTACGGCTTCCGTATCAAATACCTCTCCACGGCAGGAGTTGATTACCAGGGGCTTTCTGGCAAGGCTGTCAAAGAAATGGCTGTCGGCCATGTGAAATGTGGCATCTTCCCCTTCGGGGTTAAGCGGAACGTGAAAAGTGATAATATCGGCCTCCTGGCTTATGGTTTCAAGGGCCACAAACTTCCCTGGCCCCTCAGCCCTTTGCCGGGGCGGGTCGTTAAGCAATACCTGCATTCCAAGAATTTTACAAAAGCGGGCCACCTTCGATCCCACGTTACCTACTCCTACAATGCCGATGGTTTTTTCACGCAGTTTTTCACGCCGCTCAAGTGCGTAGGTAAACAACGCCGCAGCAATGTATTGTTCCACGCTTTTTGCATTGCACCCCGGGGCGTTGGTCCAGGAAATACCTGCCTTGTCGCAATAGCCGGTATCGATGTGATCGTAGCCTATGGTTGCCGTGGCAATAAATTTAACTTTCGAACCTGCCAGCAATTTCTCGTTACAGATGGTACGTGTGCGGGTAATTATGGCGTCGGCACCCTTCACCACATCTGCAGTTGTTTTGTTTCCAGGAAGGTAGATTACTTCAGCAAAAGGCTCCAGAGCTCCTTTGATATAGGGTATCTTATCATCAATAACTACTTTCATACATTTTTCTTATCAGAGACTGGTGCGGCAACTTCCCTTAATTCTTGACTCTTTGACTGGATTTGCCGAATAGTAGTTTTTTACCATTTCGTCGAGTGCTGCACTTGTCCGGGCGCCACTTTCACCGGTGCTGACACAAGCTGACCTGCCATTGATGGCTTCCACAACCTGTTGGATCAGGTTGAACTGGATGTTTTCCGGGTTCTGGAACCTGAATTTGTGTACGCCCTCGCGATTGCTCATCACCACTTCACCATGCGTAAACGATGAAAAGGTAATGGATCCGCCATCTCCGATGATTTCAACGGTATCGGCCGCGGCCGACTGGTGGGCAACAAAGCACCAGCTTCCGGTGCCTGTGACCCCGCTCTGAAAGCTGAACGTACCTGTCACGGTATCTTCAGCAGGGTAGAGGCCAGCCTGGTTTACAGCAATCCCTTTGATCTCCGTCACTGGTCCAAACATCCAATCGAGAAAATCGAACTGATGGGAAGCCAGGTCGAAGAAATGCCCTGCACCACCGAATTCAGGGTAAACATGCCAGCTCATCTCCTCCGGCTTCAGGTTTCTTTCCGGGGCTTCCCTGTGTAGTTTAACGTTGACCATCAAAGGGTTGCCGATCTGATGCGAGTCTACCAACTCCTTCACTTTAAGGAATGCGGGCAACGTCCGGCGGTAATAGGCTACAAAAATCGGTATGCCTGTTTTTTCTGAAACTTTCAGCATTTCACGGCATTCGCGGTAGTTCATAGCCATTGGTTTTTCGACGTACACCGGTTTGCCCGCTTCCATTGCCATGATGGCATATTCGGCGTGTTTGTATGGCGGTGTGGCCACGTATACAGCGTTTACCTCCGGATCATTGATCAGTTCACCGGCATCGGCATACCAGCGGGGGATGTTGTGCCGGCGGGCGTAATCTTCGGCTTTGGCCGCACTGCGGCGCATTACCGCCACCAAACGTGATCCCGGCACCTTGCTGAATGCCGGCCCGCTCTTCAGTTCGGTAACATTACCAACGCCAATAATACCCCATTTTATTTCACTCATAATCTTTTGATTTTACCCCCTTACTTATTTAGTAAGCAAACCTGTCTCTGAATGCCCAAAGCCCCAGTGCAGGATTGGAAATGTAAAAGATCTCCTCGCCGTTGGGCAGGGTGTTGTATCCATCTTTCAGGAAATCAGGATTATAGCTGGCTACCATCTTGTCGTAATCGGCCCATTTGAATCCTACACTTTCGATCTCCTCCCGGGAAAGGTTGCCGGGTTTTTTGCCCGGACAATAAGTAACCGAAAACCTTCCTTCTGAAGAACCGTGAATCAGGTGGGCAGCAGCCCCCAGGTTATTTCGCAGCTCTTCGTTTTCGGCTGTTGCCTTCAGTGTGGCCGGTGTTCCGAAGTATCCGTATTTCCTGATAAGCCTGTCGATTTCCTTGTCTTCCCCAAACTCTTTCAGGGCGGGTGCCAACACTATCAGTTCACCGCCATCGGCAATTGCCATTCGTGTACGGTATATGGATTTGTTGCCCAGCCAGGTACTTTTGAACTCGGTGGGATCGAGCCATACCACTACTTTCTTCAATGGTTTTTCGACCATTTCAAAGTTTACCTCAAGTGATAGTTTAGCTGCCTTGTCGAATACTTCGAAGTCATCGCCGACGAATAAGCCATAGGTTTGCAGTTTTCCGTCACGGTTCAGGCCTACCACGGTCTGGACATAAATTATCGGCATGTGGGCTGAAAAATTCTCTGAAGCATAGTTGAAAATCTTGCGAACGGGGGTATCAGCCCGGCCCATCATTTTTTCCATTCCGTAGGCTGCACCAATGAAGTGACTCTTGTTGATCCCTTCGGCCCCGCCTGTTCCCACAAAGATATTCTTGTTGTAGTTGGCCATTCCGACAACTTCATGCGGAACTACCTGACCCAGTGATAGGATCAGGTCGAAACCACCCTCGACAAGCAATTTGTTTACCTGCGCAGGCCAAGCATAATCAACAGCACCTTCGGAAACCCGGTGAATAAACTCGCCGGGGACCACACCCAGGGTAACCACATCGTTGCGCCAGTCGTGGTCGCGGAACAATCCGCGCGGCGTTTTCCCAAACATGTGGGAAATCTGCTCGTCCGTCATGGGACTGTGCGTGCCCAAAGCAGGCAGGATATCGGTGAGTTTTGAGCCGTAGTATTCCCAGGTAAATTCAGTAAGTTCCCCGGCACGACTGGGAAACCTGGTATAGTCCGGCGGAATCGCCAGCACTTTTTTCCTGTCGCCAAGATTTTTCAGCGCCACGAATAGTCCGTTTTTGAGGTCCTCAGCACTAAGGCTGTGCTTTGTGGAACCGTTTTCGTAATACATCATTTGTCGTCGTTTTTTTTTATCTTTTAACCCGCGCATTCCCCTTCCAGATGCTCCAAACCATATCCTCGTCGGCTGGCTGGGCATAGTCTGTAGTGAAAGTGGTGGCCAGTGCGCCGGTTGCCCAGCCGAACTGCGGCCATTTTTCGGGTTCCCATTGTTTCAGGATGGCATAAAGCATGCCACCTACAAATCCATCGCCACCGCCTATGCGGTCGAGTACGTTGATTTTCCTTGGTTCTACCACATGCCAGTTGTCGCCTTCGAGCATGATGGCACCCCACAGGTGTTCGTTCGTGCTGACGACCTGGCGCAAGGTTGTGGCAAATACAGAGGCATTGGGGAAGCTTCTCCTTACCCTGTAGATCATCTCCTTGAATCCGTCGATTTCGGAAGTAATGCTCTTTCCGCCAGCTTCCGGACCTTCGATACCCAGGCAAAGCTGGAAGTCTTCCTCGTTGCCGATGAGGATATCGGAGACAGACGCAATCTCAGTAAAAATTTCGTGCAGCTCCTTTTCCCGGCCTTTCCAGAAGGTTGCACGGAAATTCAGGTCAAAAGAGATACGTGTGCCATATTTTTTTGCAAATCGGGCCAACTGCAGGCAGAATTCACTGGTTTCGGGTGAGAGGGCAGCAATTAATCCTGAGAGGTGCACAATCTGAACCCCTTCCTGTCCGAAAATTCGTTCCAGGTCAAAATCCTTCACGCTGAGCGTCCTGCCTACTTCACCGGCGCGGTCGTTCTGAACTCGTGGACCGCGGGTACCAAATCCACTGTCGGCAATATTGAACTGGTGGCGGTAACCCCATGGCCCGCCCTGCGGAACTTCAGGCCCTTCGTAGTCCATATGCCTGCTGCGGAGGTTGCTTTTGATAAACCCGGCAACCGGACTGTCCTTTACAAAGGTTGTCAGCACCTTGACCGGGAGTCCGAGGTAAGATGAAATACTTGCCACATTGGTTTCGGCGCTGGTCGCCTGCATTTCAAACAGGTTGCTGCTGTGCACGGGTTGTCCGTTTACCGGTGTAATACGAACCCCCATACTGGTAGGAACTACCAGAGCATACTTAAAGTCTTTTTTTAAATCAATGCCCATAGAAATTATAATTTATTAATGATTATTTATTAATGATTGTTGAGGCTGCTCTAAAGACGGATAGCCACCAAGGCACGAAGCCACCAAGATAACACGAAGTCCGTCCGTAAATCTAGGCTCCGCGGGTGGGGTGCGGGACGATGTCGGTCAGTTCGGAAATTTTAACCGGCCGGTTTTCGTCGATCGATTTTCGTGCAGCCACGCCGATCAGCAGCGACATGGCTCCGTCGCGCGTGCCGGCTGCATGTTTGAATGGATCTGCCGCACCTGGTGTGCGGAATATCTTGTCCTGCAGTCGCGAATCACCTCCGCCATGACCACCTCTGATTTGTGGCACCTTTACGAGCTCGTATTTCCCGAAATTATCAGAAACCATAATTTCGTCGTATCTGCCGGTTTCGCCGCCCTGCTGGTCCATTTCCTGTGCATGGCGGTCGGCCTGGCTGATGATTTCATCCTGTCTCCAGGGGATACCCTCCCAGGAGTCGATGCGGCCATTTTTCCCGTTAAAAGCGATAGAAAATCCTTCATAGGGAGAGTAGGTGGTCAGCGAATAACTAACCTGTACGTTGTTGGCATATTTGATCTGCACTGCCATCTTGTCGAAAATGTCGATGCTTTCACGCCAGAGACAGTTGTCCCTGATGTAACCGTCGTATTTTTCGTTGGCGACGTAAAGGTCCATATGTCCCTTGTTTTTGGTAATATCCCAGTAGAACTTGCATTTGTCTGTATATCCGCATGAGCGGCAATTTGGACCACGGAAAGGATTGTTCTTTCCATAATGCTCCAGGGCACCATAGGCAAACACTTCCACCGGATCTGAGTCGAGCAGCCAGTTGAGCAGGTCGAAATGGTGGGTTGACTTGTGCACGAGCAGCGTGCCGCCCTTGTCTCTGTATCCGTGCCATCGCCTGAAATAGTCGGCGCCATGGTAGGTGTTGAGATACCAGTGAAAATCAACCGAATTAATCGCCCCCACGCGATTTGCTGCAAGTAACTCCTTCATTTTGGTGACCTGGGTGGCATACCTGTAGTTAAAACCCACTATCACTTTTTTTCCGGTCTCCTTTTCAGCATCGAGAATTGCCTGGCATTTGAATTCATCGGTGGTCATCGGCTTTTCTGTCAAAACATCGCTGCCGGCCTTTAATCCTTTGATGATGAACTCGTCGTGCGTTGAATCGACCGTTGTCACTATGAGCAGGGCTGGTTTTGTTTTGGCCATCATCTCATCGAAATTGGTAAACGTGGGGCACTTGGTACCTATGAAGTTTTTGGCAAATTCAAGCCTGCCGGGATTGATGTCGCACAAACCTACGAACTCGATTAAATCACCATATTCTCTAAGGATCCTGCGGCCCCAGAAGTCATTACCCCGTGATCCGGTTCCCACGAGAGCCACCCTGGTTTTGGGAGCAGCCACGCTATTGGCATGGACAGGATTGATAAGCACAGAACCTGCAACTGCGGCTCCGGTGGTTGTCAGAAAGTCTCTACGTTTCATGGTAAATAGTTTTTGTTGATTGTTATAATTGATTTTTTATTCTCTAAACTCCACCGAAGGCACTGTAGCCGCCATCCACAGGAACAATAATTCCGGTGATAAAGGCAGAAATGTCTGACATCAGGAACAGCGTAGCCCCCTGCAGGTCTTCGGGTTCGCCAAATTTTCCCATCGGTGTGTTGTTTACAATTTTCTGACCACGTGGAGAGAAATTACCGGTTTTTTCGTCTGTGACAAGGAACCTGTTCTGGTTGGTAATAAAGAAACCCGGAGCGATGGCATTGACCCTTATGCCCACTTTGGCGAGGTGCACGGAAAGCCATTGGGTGAGGTTATTGATAGAAGCCTTTGCCGCAGAATAGGCTGGTATTTTGGTCAGCGGTTTATAGGAATTCATTGAGGAGATGTTCAGTACAACACCCTTTCTCTGTGCAAGCATATCCTGTGTAAAAACCATGGTTGGCAGAAGGGTGCCTTTGAAATTGAGGGCAAACACTTTGTCGAAGCCTTCCATCTGCAGCCCGTAGAAAGTATCATCCAGGTTATCAATGTCCTTTTCCTCCATCTGTTCCACTTTGGTAGTGGCCATCGGACTGTTCCCTCCGGCACCGTTGATCAGAATGTCGATGGGGCCAAGCTTGCTGTTGATCTCCGCTTTTGCCTTTTCGAGTGATGGTTTATCGAGTACATTGGCTTCAACGCCAATTACTGTAGCCCCCGTTTCTTCAGCAATTTTTGCTGCGACGCTGTCTGCCACCTCTTTGTTGATATCGGCAATGGCTACTTTTATACCGACTGATGCCATTGCCTGCACCATGGCAGCGCCCAGGACTCCGGCACCCCCGGTAATTACGGCGACTTTTCCTTTCAAATCTTCAAATGATACTGGATTCATATTCAATTATTTAAATTCTTTATAATAATCAACGTTTTCTTTGGTTACGATATCGATGGGAGTATAGTTCTCTGATTGTACCTCCTTTTTCAGCAAAACATACTGGAATAATTTATTAATGGCGCTATATCCTTGTTCTTCAGGTCGTTGGCAAATCAGGAAATCGACAATGTTCTTTTGCAGGAATTTCTTGTTTTCTTCCAGAAGATCATGTCCGATCAGTTTAATGCTTTGAAAGTTTTGTTTTTCAAGGTATTCGGCCATTAGGTAAACCTTCGAATTGGTTACAAAAACACCTCCGGGTGCATTAACCTTCATCTCCTGATGCACGGTGTGTTCCCATTCGCAGCAGTCGGTATTTGATATTTCGAGGGTTTTTATGGTCCGGTCGGGCTGGTTGGCCTTAAACCATTCATAGAATCCCTTTTCTCTAAGAACCAGGTGATTCTGGTTATCCATCTCCTTGGCAAAATGAATAACCCATATTGATTTGTTTTCAGGGGTTATAGAGCCGAGTAATTTTCCTGCCAGCAATCCGCTCTGAAAGGAGTCCTGCCCGACATAGGAGAACTGTCCGGCACTTTTAATTTCCGAATCTATGAAAACGAACGGGATCCTGCGTTCGGTAAGGAGGTTAACAAAGTTGCGGGATTCCCTTGAATAGAATGGGGCCAAAATAACGCCATCTGGATTCACATCCAGAATTTTATTGGCCTGAACAACAAAGTCAGCCGCATCAAACTGGCTAAAAGTAAAATTTTGGGTAATTACCCCATATTGCTGAAGTTCGGAAATTCTTTTTTTTACACCCATAAGAGGCTTGCTCCAGTATCCTTCGGGAGAAGGGGGCTGGGGGAAGAGTGTGGCAAACAAAACGCTTTTTTTTGAGGCAAGGGTGCTGGCGAGAATGTTGGGCTGGTAATTAAGTTCCTTTATAATGTCAAGCACCTTTTTCCTGGTATTTTCAGCCACTTCACCCCGGTTGTGAAGAACTCTGTCGACCGTTCCAATGGATACTTTGGCCTTGGAGGCGATATCTTTTATTCGGATTTGTGAATTTTGTTCAACCACTTTAACTATTTTTTGTCAAAAATATTAAAAAAAGTGGTTCCGTGTACGAACACGGAAAGAATTTTTTTTACTTATTCCTTTTCGCTCAATTCGAGCCAGCGCATCTCCTTTTCTCCCAACAGCAGGGAAACCTGGTTGATTTCCTGAGACTTTGCAAAAAGAGCTTCATGGTTGAGGTCGCCTGAATTCAGTAACTCTTCGAGTGCCTGTTTGCGGGTTTCCAGCTTTGCCATCTCCTTTTCCAGCTCCTCCATTTCCCGTTTTTCCTTGAAGGTAAGCTTGCTGGCAGCCTCTTTTCTGATTTTTTGAGGTTGAGGCTCCACGGCAGTTTCTTTTGCTGTTACCTGCTTTTGGGCAGCCAGTTTTTCCTCCTGCGAATTGCGGTACTGTGTATAATTGCCGGGGAAATCAGTGATTTTTCCCTCACCATCAAAAATAAAGAGGTGATCGACAATCTTATCCATGAAAAAGCGGTCATGCGATACCACAATCACGCAACCCTCGAATGATTTGAGGTAGTCCTCCAATATGTTCAGCGTCAGGATATCGAGGTCGTTGGTAGGCTCATCGAGTAATAAAAAATTGGGGTTCTGCATCAGTACTGTGCAGAGATAGAGCCTGCGCTTTTCTCCGCCACTCAGTTTTTCAATAAAGTCATACTGTTTGGAGGGGGGAAACAAGAACCGCGTCAGCATTTGGGAGGCCAATATTTTTGTGCCATCTTCAAAATTTATCTCTTCGGCAATTTTATTAACGGCATCTATTACCTTGTCACGCGGGTTAAATGAAATCCCTTCCTGCCGGTAATACCCGAAACGGATGGTCTGGCCGGTTTCTATAGCACCTTTGTCGGGTTGTATTTCACCCGTAATCAGATTCAGAAAAGTGGATTTTCCCGATCCGTTATCACCTACAATACCTGCTTTTTCGAACTTTGAAAAAGTATAAGTAAAATCCGAAACCAGGTGAACATCCCCGTATGACTTGCTGATATGGCTGATTTCCAGTATTTTTTTACCCAGTCGGGCTGATTTTATGTCGAGCTGGACTGTTTTCTGATTGTATCGCTGCGTTGCCTGTTCCTGCAGGTCATCAAAAGCGTCAATCCTGTATTTTGCTTTGGTGGTCCGGGCTTTGGGCATTCTGCGCATCCATTCTATTTCGGTCCTCATCAGGTTCTGCGCTTTCGTTACACTGCTCTGCTGTGATTCCAGGCGTTCCTCCCGTTTTTCAACAAAAAAGGAGTAGTTGCCCCGGTACCTGTAAATTTCGTTGTTGTCGAGTTCAATAATGCCGTTGCAGATTCTGTCGAGAAAATAGCGGTCGTGGGTCACCATTAATACCGTAGCCCGGGTTTTATCCAGGTACCGTTCTAGCCATTCGATCATCTCCAGGTCAAGGTGGTTGGTAGGTTCATCGAGGATCAGGAAATCGGGCTGGCCGATCAGTACCTTCGCCAGGGCCAGGCGTTTTTGCTGTCCGCCCGAGAGTTCCTTCACCAGGGCATCCATGCCGGTTATTTTCAGTTGCGAAAGGATCTGCCTGATTTCGACTTCCACATCCCAGGCATTTAAGTGGTCAATTTGTGAAGAGAGCCGGGCTATTTCTGTTTCGTCGCCATGGGCTAAGGCGTTTTCAAATGCTTTGATGGTGAGAAGTTTCTCCGATTTTGTTGAGAATATTTCTTCCAGAACAGTATTTTCCGGGTTTAAGACGGGGAATTGTTCAAAATAGCCGAAGGAAATGTCATTGGTACGGGTAATTTTCCCGCTGTCTGGTGATTCTTTACCTGAGAGCAGGTCGAGCAGTGATGATTTTCCTGCTCCGTTCCGGGCGATCAGGGCAACTTTATCGTCTTTATTTATGGTAAACGAAATATTCTCAAATAACAGCAGGTCGCCATATCTCTTCGATATATTTTCGGCCTGCAAGTATGGTATTGACATGATCAAATAATTTAGGACAAAAGTATTAAAAAGCATTACAAATGCTATACAACTTACCCTTGTTGCAAACATGCGGCAGGGAGGCCCCCTTTAGGGGTCAGGGGTAGAGCCATGAAAGAGGGGTGTATTACCGTTTTTGCAGCATTTGAATATCTTTGCGGCCTGATTATAAAAAACAGAGAATGATTTCGGTTGACGGACTTACGGTAGAGTTTGGTGGGAGCACACTTTTTAAAGATATTTCTTTTGTGGTAAACGAAAAGGACCGCATTGCCCTCATGGGTAAAAACGGAGCCGGGAAATCAACCCTTCTCAAAATAATGGCTGGTGTAAAAACTCCAACATCGGGGCATATTTCTGTTCCCAAAGATGCGGTTATTGCTTATCTTCCGCAACATCTGATGGCCGAAAGCAACCGGACTGTGTTTGAGGAAGCTTCGCAGGCATTTTCACATTTACTCGAAATGCAAACCGAAATAGATGAGTTGAACAATCAGCTTTCGGTTCGCACCGATTACGAATCGGATGAATATTATGCCATTATTGAAAAGGTATCTGCGCTAAGCGAAAAACTGTATAGCCATGGTGAAATCAATTTTGATGGTGAGGTTGAAAAAATATTATTGGGCCTGGGTTTCCTACGCGACGATTTTCAACGGCCAACCAGTGAATTTAGTGGCGGCTGGAGAATGCGGATAGAACTGGCAAAAATATTACTCCAGTACCCCGACCTTATCCTGCTCGATGAACCTACCAACCACCTGGATATTGAGTCGGTACAATGGCTCGAAAATTTTCTGGTCGCCAGTGCCAAAGCAGTGATCGTTATATCGCACGACCGCGCTTTTGTCGATAACATTACTACCCGGACCATTGAAGTTACGATGGGCCGTATTTACGATTACAAGGTAAATTATTCAAAATATCTCGAACTGCGCAAAGAACGCCGCGAGCAACAACAAAAGGCTTTCGACGAACAGCAAAAAATGATTGCTTCCACACAGGAATTTATTGAAAGGTTCAGAGGAACCTACTCTAAAACCCTGCAAGTGCAATCGCGGGTAAAAATGCTCGAAAAACTTGAAATTCTCGAAGTGGATGAAGTAGATGCATCACATCTTCGGTTGCGGTTTCCACCGTCGCCCCGGTCGGGAAATTATCCCGTAATTACCGAAAATATAACTAAATCTTATGACGGGCACCTGGTTTTTAAAGATGCTTCGATTACCATTCACCGGGGTGAAAAAGTGGCTTTTGTGGGGAAAAACGGCGAAGGTAAGTCAACACTTGTAAAGGCTATAATGGGAGAAATAGAATACGAAGGGAAACTGATACTTGGGCACAATACCATGATTGGATATTTTGCACAAAACGAAGCCTCGCTGCTTGACGAATCCCTTACCGTTTTCCAAACCATCGACGATGTTGCGAAAGGAGATATCCGGACAAATATCAAAAACCTTCTCGGAGCTTTTATGTTTGGCGGCGAGGACTGGGATAAAAAAGTAAAGGTTCTTTCGGGTGGGGAACGAACGCGGCTGGCTATGATCAAACTTCTTCTGGAACCGGTAAATCTTTTGATTCTTGATGAACCCACCAACCACCTCGACATGCGTACCAAGGATATCCTGAAACAGGCCCTTATGGATTTTGACGGAACTCTGATCCTTGTTTCGCACGACCGTGATTTCCTTGATGGCATGGTTAGC
>CAYMXK010000063.1:0-16129 GCA_964393915.1 uncultured Prolixibacteraceae bacterium | reverse complement strand
TTTTGTCGGCGTAGTCAGAAACTTCGGTTTTTACCTTCTCAAATTTCTCGGTGATTACGTCGAGCAGATCGTTGAATTCTTCCTTTACGACATCTTTGTAGTGTTCACCCTTTTCCAATATTTTTCTACGGGTTTCAGATCCTTTTGCAGGGGCTAATAAAATTCCTGCCAACGCACCGGCGGCAGCTCCTGCCAGCACGCCCAATAAAACTCTTCCTGTACTCATTGTTTTAACTTTTTTTTAATGGTTACATAATACATTTCAAAGGTCAGCCATTCAGGGTTGAAAGGCGTTACATATTTGCCAGATTGATTTATATTATTCCCACGTTCTATCTGGACGGGGTATAGTATTTCATGGCTTCGGGCATAAATTGCCTCAGTTTTCTTATTCTTGATTCATCGGAAGGGTGGGTGCTCAAAAATTCCGGTGGGCTTGCCCCGCCTGCACTTGACATTCTTTGCCAGAAGGGTATTGCTTCCTGCGGATTGTAACCGGCCATTGCTGCAAATATCAATCCGAACCGGTCAGCTTCGGTTTCCTGCTGCCTCGACCAGGGCAGCATAGCTCCCAACTGGCTTCCAATGCCGTACGACATCAGAAACAGTTCCTGAGTCTCCTGAGGTTTTTGAGCTACTGCAACCTGCAACGCCATACCTCCGAGCTGCTGAACCATTGCCCGGCTCATTCTTTCGTTTCCATGACTGGCAACAGCGTGGGCAATCTCATGCCCCATTACTATTGCAAGGCCTGTTTCGTTCTGGGTTATGGGCAATAAACCGGTGTAAACAACTACTTTTCCACCTGGCATACACCAGGCATTAGCCTCTTTGCTGTCGACCGTGTTAAACTCCCATTTGTATCCTTCAAGTACCTCACCTTTACCCTGATCATTGTAGTATTTTGTAATTGCACTTGCAATACGCGCTCCAACACGGTTAACCGTTGCGGCTTCCCTGTTGTTGGAACTTAATACCTTGTTCTCGGTAAGAAATGTCCTGTACTGGCTCACTGCCATCAACTGCAGTTCTGATTCGTTTACCAGACTTAACTGGTTGCGGCCGGTTACCAGGTTGAGGGCGCATCCTGATAACAAAGCGGCAACCAAAACCAGTAACAGGTTATTCTTAACCTGAAGACCGATTCTGGTGAGCCTGCTTTTTAATTGTGCTCTTTGGGAAATTGTTTTCATTGGGCTTTTTGTTTTCTGTCTAACGTTATAATATTTTTTTATCTGCTCTTGTCTCTTAAGCCATATACTGTACGGAAGTGGTATCCATAAACAGTATAGGTTATTGCATCAACCATTAATCGTGGCCGCCGGAAGAGTGTCCACATCAAGAATTTCCAGTATTCTCGCCTGCCATTGCTGGCAAATCCGATAATGAAAATTGATTTCACAAAACCTGTCAGGTAGTTTAGCTCTACTTTTTTTCTTTTGACAGTGGGTTGTTTATAATTGTTCAGGCACTGGCGAATTCGCTGATAATAGGGTTTTGGTGAATAGATGCTGGTGATGATCTTTTGATACCCTTCAAGAAGATCACCATGGTTCATTTTGGGGATAAAATTCATCGATGCATCCGTGTTGTTGCCCGATGATTCGGTAGTCAACCGGTTTTCTGCTTCAAGCCTTTGATAAAGTTTTGTGTTTTTAGGCGCATTGAGCAGTCCCACCATGGCTGAAACTATCCCGCTCTGCTGAATAAAATCAATCTGTCGCTGAAAAACGGAGGGAGTATCGCTGTCGAAACCGACAATAAAGCCTCCGGAAACCTGCATTCCTGCATTTTGGATTTTTTTCACGCTATGCAGCAGGTCCCTGTTTTTATTCTGGCTCTTGTTACATTCCTGAAGCGATTTTTCTTCGGGCGTTTCGATTCCGACAAATGTGGAAGTAAAACCGGTTTCCACCATCAGCTGCATCAGCTCCTCATCGTCGGCAAGATTAATAGAAGTTTCCGTATTGAATTTGAAGGGATGGTTATGGCTTTGCATCCAGCTTTTCATTACCGGAAGCAGGTTGTTTTTAATTTCATGCTTGTTCCCGATAAAGTTATCATCCACAATCAGCACCGGGCCCCGCCAGTTCAGGTGGTAGAGCGCTTCGAGTTCTTTTATTACCTGTTCCGGGGTTTTCATCCTTACCTTATGCCCCAAAAGGGTAGTAATTTCGCAAAAATCGCAGGAATAGGGGCAACCCCTCGAAACCTGGACATTCATAAAGGCATAGTCTTTTGCCGACAATAAATGGTAGTCGGGGACAGGGGTTGTTGTTATATCGGCATATTCGCTGGTCTGATAGATGCGTTGCGGCGTTTTCCCGGAATCCAGGTCATTCAGGAACATGGGGAGGGTAATCTCTGCTTCGTTCAACACAAAATGATCAACCTGGAAATAGTTGTTGTACTCCTGGGTAAAGAGCGGGCCGCCAGCTACCACTTTAACCTTGTTTTTCAAGCACTCTTCAAGCACTTTGTTTACCGATTCTTTCTGAATGTACATCGCACTGATAAATACATAATCGGCCCAGGTTATATCGCTTGTCCGAAGAGAGGTAACATTCAGGTCGACAAGCTTTTTATTCCATGTGGGAGGAAGCATTGCCGAAACGGTAACCAGACCCAGGGGAGGCACTGCGGCTTTCTTGGAAATAAATCGCAATACATGCGTGAAGCTCCAGAATGAATCAGGATATTTGGGATATACCAGCAGTATATTCATATGTTTTCTTCTTTACCGGTTGTAAAATATTGTCATATAAAGATCATAAAAGTCAAATTTTTTTATTCTCTGCCAAAGAAAATACCCGCTGCAGCCTTAGCAGCAATGCCATTTAATGGCGGCCACCTGAAATTGGGCGGTGTATTGCCGGTAACTGTATTAGTACGATTGTTCATTTTGGTTTGTGTTCCCATACTTGGCTCCTTCATCTTTCTTATATGCTTTAAATTGCTTGAAAGATAAAAAATGAAGGGTTGATGAATGTTACACAATTTTTGAATAATGTTACATTATTCACACTATTGTAGAATATATGATTCACCCGGGAATAAAAACAATCCCCGGATCTGAAAACCTGGGATATCCAAAAAGTAATCTTAAAATGCGTAAGGCGTTAATATTAAAGCAGATAATATTTATATTCATTATAAATTAGTGAACAGGCACCTTAGGAGAGCCGGACAAATAACTAAACACATTGCCTGTTTTAATTTTTTAATATTTTCGCTTCCGATATATGATGGACAGAGCATATAATTAAATCGTTTACTAAATCATTCACCAATGAGTTTATTAAAGAGTTACCTTCCCAATGTGGGGGGATCGAGCGTTTTATACTTTAAAAGCAACCTATTAACCAGGAAAAGATTTTATCTCTTAATCATTTTATTAGTGTTTTCTACCATTGCCGGTAATGCAACTATATACTATGTAAGCACTTCCGGAAATGATTCCAATTCAGGAACAAGCCCCGACAAACCCTGGAAAACATTAGCAAGGGTGAACAACTTTTCACCTAAACAGGGCGATCAGATTTTATTTAACCGGGGCGATGAGTGGATTGGGACTATTACTGTCCCTGCTTCGGGGGCATCGGGAAGTCCTGTTATATATGGTGCTTACGGCTCAGGGTCTAACCCAAAAATTTATGGCTCAGAAGAAATAACAGGCTGGAAGTTGCACTCCGGGAACATCTACAAAGCAACTGTTAATTCAGCTATTGAGCAATTGTTCGTTAACAACAAAAGGGTCAGGTTGGCCCGGTATCCGAATAGCGGGTATTTTCTAACCACAAGTGTTCAATCCAGTACGCAATTTACAAGTAAGGAGCTAAATAGCGGCATTGATTATACTGGAGCGACCTGGGTTGGCAGGACAACGGCTTTTACCATGTATAACAGGAAAGTTGCCGGTTCCAGTTCCCAAACAGTAACATTGGAATCTGCTCCTTCTTATGGCTTGGGTGTTAATAAAGGTTTCTTCTTAGCCAATAAACTGGAATTTCTGGATCAGGCTGGAGAGTGGTATTATGATATTTCAACAAAAACCGTTTATCTCTGGGCACCTAATGGAGACACACCTTCCAACTATGAAGTGAGAGGATCCACATCGGCGCACGGAGTTAATATTTCGGGTAAAAACTATATTGTCATTAAGGACTTTGATATCCTGCACAGTTCAACTACCGGCGTTTATATTAATAATGCCAATTATATTACCATCGAAAATAACCGTATTTTCAGTCCGGATCTTTTTGGAATTCACATGCCTTCCAATTCAAACTCGCCTGTTTTTAAAAACAATTACATTTACCAGGCCGGTGGTGGGATCAGATGTTTTGGAACTTCAGCCACTATTACCGACAATATTGTCGAAGATACAGGTTTACATGAAAATATAAACAAAACAGTCTTCACTCATGATAATTACGGCACTGCCATCTATTCAAGAAATAACAGTCCAATTATCCAGTATAACAGGATTATAAATGCGGGATATGACGGTATAAACTGGAAGGGAACCAAGGGCAGTATAAAATATAACTTTGTGAATGGTGCATGCCTGGTACTTGACGATGGTGGTGGTATTTATACTTACAATAAAGGTGTTCCCACTGCTTCTGCCGGATCGGAAGTGATGTACAATATTGTTTTAAATGTACATGGGAACAGGGTGGGTTATACTGACAGTTACGCACCTGCATACGGTATTTATATGGACAATGAAACTACCGGTGTAACGGTAAAGTACAATACAGTAGCTTACGTAGCATGCGGACTTTATATACATGATGCCGGGAACATTTTACTACAATACAACACTATTTTTGATGCCCTTTTGGGATGCAGGGCCTCCGGTGAATATTCTGACAGTTATTTATATGATAATATTTTTTATTCATTAGACAGGAAAGGCGATTTTACGTGGTGGACCAACCGGCATCAAATGTTTCAAGTGAAAGACGGATCATCACCTGTTTATAATAACAACAAATATTACCATCCAAATCAGACCCTGGTATTCAGGTCAGGGTCTAACATGGAATTTGCCAACTGGAAATCTGCAACAGGGGAGGATAAGAATTCCACTCTTATTATATCTCCTCTGGCTGAAGGAGAAACTGAACAGTTATTTTATAACGACACTAAACAAACAAAGACCATAGACCTTGGAAGCACTGTTTACAGAGACTTAAATGGCAACAGTGTTACTAAATCTCTTACCCTGGAGCCTTTTACTTCCAAAATTCTTTTAAAAAAAAATAGCAGTAACCAAAGCCCGGTAATTTTGGATCAGTCTTTCAATATTTATGCTCCAAAATCAGCTAATGATCTGCTTGCGCAGGTTGTAGCAAAGGACCCTGATTACGGACAAACATTATACTACTCAATTATTCAGGGAAATGAAACGGGTTTATTTGCAATCAATTCTGCTACAGGTGAAATTTATACCAATTTGGATATTAAGTCAACCGTGAATCAATCCATTGCTCTGGTGGTAGAAGTCAGAGACAATGCGGTTGACCCTTTGTCTGCAGCGGCATCCGTTACTTTGCATATTATCGGGGCTGAGGACATTGTAAGCCCTGATATAACCTCACCTGTGGTATCTTCATTTTCCAGTCCATCAACTTATACCTCTCTGACAATTCCCATTTTAACCTTCACTGCTACAGATAATCTTGCTGTTACAGGATATAAATTAACAGAAACACCAACTGCACCATTGGCCAGTGATATTGACTGGAAAACTTCTGCTCCCGTGTCCTATACTTTTTCACAAAGCGGTATAAAAACCCTTTATGCCTGGGCAAAAGATGCTGCCGGAAATGTTTCATATTCTCTTTACGGAACAGTAACTATTACTCTGGAAAACACTGTTGTGCCTCCCTCGTCGGATTCTATTGAATATATTACCATTTGCGAAGGCGAAGAGTACCTGACCTGGACAGCATCAGGAGTGTATGAGCGCGTAATAACCAGAGACACTATCATTCAAAGCCATGGGGTCAACCAAATTTCCAATTACAATTTCAGTAACGGAACCGGAGGATGGACTAAATGGAGCGCCTCGGGCTACAGTATGGACCTGGGGACATGCGACCAGAATTATATTTCTTCCCCGACAGGTATGCTAGTAAATTGCACTGCCAACGGAACAACGGTTTCCTCCCTTCAACTTATCACCGGCGGGGCAATATCCGTTGAGGCCGGTAAGGAATATGAACTCTCTTTTTATGCCAAATCAACCGTTGAGTTCAACATCGGCAGGTTGTATATCCACCAGGGAATCTCTCCGTGGACTAAATACGGTGCTTTCGAAGAGTTGAGTCCAAAAATAACCACCAATTGGGGGGAGCATAAAATCAGGTTTACGGCAACGCATACGGCCGCAGATGCGCAGCTACGGGTGTACCTGGGCAACAGCCTTCCCGTTGGCCAGTCGTTGTTTCTCGATGATGTTTATTTTGCTGAGTTTTCAGAAGATACGGTTCAGATAAACCAGGTGATTACTACCTATCTGACAGTTACCCCAACCCAATATACTACCGAAGATATCACAATTACCGAAGGTGAGGATTATATGGGCTGGACAGTATCCGGTGTATATGAGCGCACGCTGGTATCGACGGCCGGGTGCGACAGCCTTGTGACTACAAATTTAACCGTTTCTTCTCCTGTAGTACCTGAGCCTGAGCCTGAGCCTGAGCCTGAACCAGCACCTGCACCTGACCCTGCGCAGCCGGCAGATGAGCAAGAGTTTATAACCGAACATGTTACCATTTGCGAAGGCGAAGAGTACCTGACCTGGACAGCATCAGGAGTGTATGAGCGCGTAATAACCAGAGACACTATCATTCAAAGCCATGGGGTCAACCAAATTTCCAATTACAATTTCAGTAACGGAACCGGAGGATGGACTAAATGGAGCGCCTCGGGCTACAGTATGGACCTGGGGACATGCGACCAGAATTATATTTCTTCCCCGACAGGTATGCTAGTAAATTGCACTGCCAACGGAACAACGGTTTCCTCCCTTCAACTTATCACCGGCGGGGCAATATCCGTTGAGGCCGGTAAGGAATATGAACTCTCTTTTTATGCCAAATCAACCGTTGAGTTCAACATCGGCAGGTTGTATATCCACCAGGGAATCTCTCCGTGGACTAAATACGGTGCTTTCGAAGAGTTGAGTCCAAAAATAACCACCAATTGGGGGGAGCATAAAATCAGGTTTACGGCAACGCATACGGCCGCAGATGCGCAGCTACGGGTGTACCTGGGCAACAGCCTTCCCGTTGGCCAGTCGTTGTTTCTCGATGATGTTTATTTTGCTGAGTTTTCAGAAGATACGGTTCAGATAAACCAGGTGATTACTACCTATCTGACAGTTACCCCAACCCAATATACTACCGAAGATATCACAATTACCGAAGGTGAGGATTATATGGGCTGGACAGTATCCGGTGTATATGAGCGCACGCTGGTATCGACGGCCGGGTGCGACAGCCTTGTGACTACAAATTTAACCGTTTCTTCTCCTGTAGTACCTGAGCCTGAACCTGCTCCTTCACCTGAACCAGCACCTGCTCCTTCACCTGAACCAGCACCTGAACCAGACCCTGCGCAGCCGGCAGATGAGCAAGAGTTTATAACCGAATATATTACCATTTGCGAAGGCGAAGAGTACATGGGCTGGACAGCATCAGGAGTGTATGAGCGCGTTTCCATAAACCAGGTGATTACTACTTATTTGACAGTAACCCCAACCCAATATTCCACTGAAAATATTACAATTATTGATGGTGAGGATTATATGGGCTGGACAGTAGCAGGCGTTTATGAACGGACCCTTACATCTGCTGCCGGATGCGACAGTATTGTGACTACCAACCTCACTGTTATCTCATTCTCAAAAAGAGGGAAGAAAAAAACGGCTGTTATTACGTCAGAATCAGGCTGGCGGGCACCCAATGTTAATGATTTTGTGCTTTATCCAAACCCGGCAAGGGCATATATTAATATCGATTACACTTTCCAACCGGAAGATACACAAATCGAAATATTGGACGGAACTGGACGAACCCTTTACAATCAAAAAGCAGAATCTGTTTTAAACAGAATTGACACGAATCATATGCCGCCGGGAGTATATTTCCTGAGATCCTTTCATGGGCAACAACAAAAGGTTGTAAAATTCATTATTCAATAAACATGAAGCTTCAAAAAAAACTCACTGTTTAACCGGTGAGTTTTTTTTTTGTTTTTCCTGATTCTCGGTAATTATTTTGTATATTTTTTCCCATTCGGGAATTCCCAGGATATTTCTGTCATCAATATATATATCAGCCAAAATTTTTCTGCTGTAGGTATTGTCAAACTCCTCGCCTTCAAAGTTATTATTGACGGCATGAAATTTTAACCCCCTTTTTTCGCAGAATTCAATGGCTTTTTCCAATTCTTTCCCCGAACGGTAGGTCCACAAAATTAGTTTATGCCCTTTCTCCTGGAAAAGTTTTAAGGTTTCTATCGCATAGGGTAACTCTTTACCAATTTCAGGATACTTATGCTTGACAATGGTACCATCGAAATCAACAGCTATAATCATATAAATTTTATTTTTCGATTAAAAAATGTTTAAGGGTTTCTGTATCAGGAAATCAGGCATTGCTCATATTGGGTATATACTCGCCATAACCCTTTTTCCAGTACTTTTTACCATACCCATATCCCCTGTCGGGCGCTTCGTTTATCACAATTGCCGCACTTTCAATTTTATTAAAATCCACCGTTTTATTAATCTGCCTGATTTCTTCTTTGTGACTATAGTTCATTCGCAAAACAAACAGGCTTATATCTGCAAACTTGCTTACAATAATAACATCCGGAACCAATAACAGAGGTGCATTGTCGATGATAGTATAATCGTACAATTTACGCACCTTGTCAATTAAGTACTCAAATTTATCGATGTCGAATAAATCGGAAGGATTTGAAGGTATTGGACCAGCCTGAATAAAGTCTAAATTTGGGATTGTGGTTGGCGAAATTATCTCATCAACACCAATTTCATCTAACAGATAGTTACTTAGTCCAAAAGATTTCTCGATATCCAGAAACTCATGCAATGTTGGATTGTGCAGGTCAGCACCGATGAGCAAAACTTTACTATTGGTTTTTGTTATAATTGCAGAAAGATTGGATGAGATAAAAGATTTTCCTTCACCTGGTATTAATGAATTTATTGATATCACTTTGCCCCCTGGCTGATCCAGAATGGCATTTAAGTTCGATTTTAGTCCCCTGAATGACTCTGCAATTCCGGACCGCGGATGATGAATGACCGGTAATATTTCTTTGTATTTATGTTGGATTATACCCTCCAGTACAGGTATAGAGCTCCATTTTTCAACTTCTTCCCTGGTTTCTAAGCTTGTGCTAAAGAAATTCATAAATGTGATGATTAAGAAGGGTATAATTAACCCTGCAAAAATCCCGATACCCAAATTTTTCATCATACTCGGCCCTACTTTTGTGGCTGCTTCCACTATTGCCGAATCAATAACCTGAACTTGCGGGGCAATAGATGCTTTTGTGATGGAAACTTCGGCCTTTTTTTGAAGCATATATGTATACAGATCGTCGTTCAGGTCAAAATCCCGTTGAATGCTAATCAGATTTCTTTCAGTTTCAGGCAGTCTTCTTATTCTGGCTTGAATTTCATTGTAACGTCCCTGCATACTTTCCATTTTTGATTTGGTTGCCCTTAACTGATTTTTCAGGGATTCTTCCAGCCCATCTCGTGTAATTTTAATTTCTTTTTCGAGCATTATAAAACTTGGGTTTTTATCCTGTACGCTATAAGAAAGTTGTTCACGTCTTGAATAAAGTTCTGTTAACTTTGACAACATTCCGCTTAGATCCGGATCCTTGATCCCAATTACTGAAGGGTTAACCATTTCTCCAATTCTTCCGGAGTCATCAAGGTAATTCTGAAGCTCCGAATAATAATCAATCTGGAGTTGGGTTAAGTATTTCTCGTTTTCAATTTCTTCCAGTTTTGAATAAATCAACTGTGCTTCCTGTCCAAGGTTCATAACCTGATTGTTGCTGCGAAAATTGCTGAATTCTTCTTCTGCTGTACCAAGTGTTTCTTCAATTCTTGACAACTGTGAGTCAATAAATTGCATGGACTTCTCAGAGTTATGGAATTTATTTTCCATTCCAAAATCAATAAAAACCTTATTGAGTTCATTGATAAAATCGGCCTCTTTATGAATATTCTCACCATGTATCCGAATTAAAATCAGATCGGAATTATCCTCCAAATCGATTTGTGTTTTTCCCATGTATGAACTCGTCATCCAATGCAGGTTATTAAACCTTAACAGATAGGTATGATCAATTTCCCCTTTTCCTCGATTAAGTGTAAAATTGAAAAAATCATTCAAAAATGGTTCTCCGAAATTTCCTTCTTTTTCAAATTCGATTGTTTGAATGTATCCGTTCATGGATGTTTCCCCGTCGGCCTCAATTTTGTATCTTTTATCATCCAAAGCAACTATGCTTAGGAAAACATTCTCTGCATTTTTCGCTGATGGTGGAACTATTAACTCAAAAGGTTCATTGTTATACAGATCCGTATTGTATAAAAGTTCTTTCCTGAACCAGGATGTTTGCCAGTTAAGGTTGTCAAGTGCCTTCCTGAACAGGGTATAAGACCTTAAGATTCCAAGCTGGTTTTCAATGCCTGCTCTTTTACCCATATTGAGCATAGGATTATCTAAGTTAAAAGCAGATCCTAAAGAATTTTCTTCACTTTTGATTAGAATCCGGCTCTTAACCTCATATATGTTGGGTGATTTTTTGTAATAGAAAAACCCAATGGCTCCTCCAGCCAGGCATAATATCAAAAACAGAGGCCATTGTCTCAAATATTTAAGAAATATGCTTTTTGCCTCCCTTTTTTCCTGAGATTCGATTAAACTGATTATCTCATCTATCTTTTCCATGGTATCAAATATTTGATATAAAAATTATCTTAACAAAATTGTAGTTGCTACCAACAGGGTCGAAACTGTTGATAGTATGAGTGAATATATGGTACTGTTTTCCCGGGTCCTTTTATATTTACTTGGTTGAATATACACGATGTCATTTGGCTGCAGGAAAAACACGTCAGAATAGTAAACGCTTTTATCCTGGAAATTGACATTGTAGGTTTTGGTTTCATTTTCATTGTGGCGGATTACCAATACATTGCTGAGGTTGGCAAATTCTGTAATGCCATTTGCCATGCTTATTGCATCAACAATATTTAAACTACCTTCATAATTATAGTATAACCCGGGATTTCTTACTTCGCCTGTAATGTTTACTTTAAAATTTAAAACTTTTACATTAACATTGGGATTTTTCAAATAACCTTCTGCATTTTCCTTAATCAGGGTTTGGGCTTCAGCCAAATTTAAACCCGCCACCTTAACTTTCCCTATAATCGGTAACGTTATATCACCTTCCTTATCCACCATGTAACCATTGATGTATTGACTGGTTCTGTCTCCAAACATTTGCTGCGTTCCGGAACCATAGCCACCTCCCACACTCAGGCCGGGATTAAAAAGTCGATTCACTTCAGCATCGAGTGTTAATACACTTAAATAGAGATTGTCAAATGGTTTTATTCTGTATTCAGGAGCTTTACCGGGAATTTCCTTAAGCGTTGTGTCGTCAGTTAAATCACTAAACATGGTAAGTTCCTTTGAACTTCTGCATGATGTTTGAATAACAAACACAATCAATAGAATATTTATAAAGTATTTTTTCATTTTGTTGCTTTTTTATTTTGTTTTGAATTTACTTTCCGTATTCTGTTATTGTCCGTTACGGGCAAATATCACTTTGAATGTTTTCAGCATAATAACAAAATCGAGCGTTAGCGACCAGTTATCAATATATTCCATATCCATCTCCATCCATTTATCGAAGGGGATACTGTTACGACCCGACACCTGCCATATACATGTTATGCCGGGATTTATGCTCAAGCGCCTTTTAAGTTCCCTTTTATATTGCTTTACCTCTGAAGGAATCGGAGGCCTTGGCCCCACAATCGACATATCACCCATTAATACATTAAGAAACTGAGGAAGCTCATCAAGTGATGTTTTTCGAAGAAACCTCCCCACACGCGTTACCCTTGGATCGTTCTTAATTTTGAAAACAGGGCCCTCCTGCTCATTCAAATCCATTATTGTTTCTTTTAAATCTTCGGCATTTGTTACCATCGTTCTATACTTGAGGCAGTTGAACAACCTCCCATGCCGTCCGACCCTTATCTGATTAAAGAATACGGGTCCGCCGTCATCCAGTTTGATTGCCACGGCAATTGCCAACAGAAAGGGCGAAATTAGGATGAGTGTAACTGCTGACAAGAAGAAATCAATGACACCTTTAATTTTAATCGCGAAATAGCGATCCGGGGTATTTCTGAAAGAAAGAAAAAACTGATGATTCAGAAAATAGAGCTTTGGGCTTAATCCGCTAAAAGATAGAACCTTGTTGTGGATATAAAAACTTACACCAACTTCCCTGCAATCTCTAATAAGTTCTTTTATGCTTCTGGTATTAAAATCCTGTTTGCAATAAAAAACTTCATCAATTACTTTTTCGTCGATAAGTTGAGCAAAATCTTCATCTTCGGAGTATATCGGGTACCTATCGCCAAACTCCCATTTGATTTGGGCTGAAGAGGTCATTATTCCCCAAATCCGGTAGCCCCATTCGGCGGTTCCAATTATCTGTTTGATAAAATCAGAGGAGGATTCATCAGCTATTATCAGAATCATCCTGGAATTATACCCTTTCCTGCGGAAGTAGCGTAATATCATCCAGTTCGTAACTTTTTCTATGGCAAGCACAAAAAAGTTGAATACTGAAAACATTATTATAACCTTTGGCGTGAGCCATTCAAAGTCAAAAATCCTGGCAAAGATTGCAATTGAAATCGCGCCAAGTGAAATGACCAATACATATCTTTTCAGCAGATGCATGTAATTTTGAATCCTTGTCATTTCTCCCAATTCAAAAAGCTCCAACAACACAAACCATATGGGGATAATGAGGAATGCAATTACAAGAAATTCTTTTTTTGGTATTATAGAATCGGCATTAAAACTGCCCAAATACCATAACACGATAATGAAGCAAAGCAGGGATATTCCTACCTGAAAGAGGACGCTCATCCTTTCCAGTGCAGTTTCACGTTCTTTAATCATGACTATATTTTTAAATTGTTAATAAAAATGCTTAAAATCAATATCCCTGTTGCATCTAATATTTATGCAACACAGGATTCGATAAGAGACTTGGTTTCTTCGATATGCGCTTTTGAAGAGGCACCAAAAAGTACGGATTCAATTTTGGGAAACTGCCCAAGATATTCGATTGCTTCTTTGGGACGCAGGGCGCCAGCTGCCAGGACCTGCATGGCAATCGGCCTGAAATTCCGCTCATTCAGATATTTTTCGTAAATATCTTTACCACCCGACATCCTGAACCCGATTTTGTTGATGGAAGTGCAGATGATCGGGTTTTCGATGCCCAATGAGTTTAACGCATCGAGCAATGCCGGCATGTTCATAGTTATATACCCGGGCTCACTCTTGTATTTTTTCCGGATGTAGGCATCGTATTCTGCAAACACTTCGTACATTTTCAATCCAAGAACCATATCTACCACAACATTCTGAATGAATATAACCGGGGTATTTATGCCCGTAAACATTTTCATTTCAGCATCGATAAGAAGTTGCATTAGTGTTATAAAATCCTTGTTTAAATAGGCCAGCCCTCCTTTTGCAAACGTGCCGAAAATATTTCCCGGAACATATTGTTTGATGGTTCCGACAATACCCAGTTCGGTAACTGCATTAGCATATTTATGGGCGTAAGGCATGCACGGATAGATTTTAAAATCTTCATATCCAGCAGGATTGTTTCGTATGTGTTCACATATTTTTCCTATTCTGTCGTGTGTAGTGCACATGAATGTTTTAATCCCAAGCGATATTGCCTGATCGAGTACCCTGATAATAGATGAATCATCTTTAAACCGTATTGCCTGGGCCCTTGATTTTTCATCAGATTGGTGGCTTACCGCAAAAAACTGATTGTCTCCGAAAAGTACTTTTTCCATGTTATTGGTTTTTAACTATCATTTCAATTACATTATCCGTATAATTAGCCATCTCAAAAGTGTTGTATTCCGGTTTCCGGCTGTTTTTTATACAATCGACGAAATAGTCTATCTGTGCACTGTATTCTTCTCCGCGCAAATAAAACTCAACAGGTATGGCCAAATCTGTAATATATTTTATGGTCCAGCCTGTTTGCAGATTTTCGGAAGGAACAGACTTTTTCAGAAATATCTTTATCTCGGTGGCATCACATACTATTTTGCCATTTTTCCCATGAACCGTTAACGAAGTAGACATTTTACGGTAAGTTTCGTCACTCCAGTTTACAAGCAATGTCCCCGTTAAGCCGTTTTCCAGTTTCAGAAGGGAATACACCGCGTCTTCCACCCCTCTGGAGTAAAAACTTTTCAAAAGGGTGCCATAAATTTTAACAGGACGTCCCACAATCTCCTGAACAAGGTTGATGACATGCGAAGCATAATCGTAAAGGCAACCGCCGCCTTCTTCGGGATTGGAGCGCCAGGTTCCCCCTTTCTCCTTAGTAACAACCGGGCCATAAGCTTCGCCGCTAAAATGCAAAAGTTCCCCCAGCACATTTAGCGAAAGCAACCGTTTCAATTCCCTGAAGGTTCCGATAAAATGATTGTGGTACCCGACCTGGTTGACCAGTCCTTTTTCAAGCGCAATGTCTGTAAGTTCTTTTCCCTGTTCTGTTTTAAGTGTAAATGGTTTTTCACAAAAAACATGTAATCCTTTTTTCAGTGCATATTTCACCATAGGGAAATGATATTTTGTAGGAGTTGCAATTATCACAAATCCGGGATTTTCGTTATTTATCATTTTCTCATAATCGGTGTAAATATTTACGCGACTGAATTTATTGAATGCATTCAAAACCAAAGAAGATGTGTCGCAAACCGCAACCATATCAACTTCAGGATGTGCACCCACAATTGCAGCATGTGAAATTCCCATTTTCCCCAAGCCTGTTAAAGCACCTTTAATCATAACTTATTATTTAAGGTTACTATTTGGTATTTAATAATTTTGAATGATTCTACCCCTTCTTCAAGTGTGTACAAATTCTTTTCTACTGCTCTTTCAACCTCAAGCTTCTTTTTAATCTCCTCGTATGAAATGTTTGGGTTAATTGTCATGCAACCTTTTCCGACTAAGTAAGAATCTACTTTCAGGATTTCCTCCTGATAAATTGAAATTACCGGAACACCCAGAACAGCCAGCTCCCTTGTCATTGATCCACCTGCCCCAATAAATAGTTTGCAGTTACCAATAATTTCTTTCAGTGGAAATGGTTTTTCCGCGACAGTCAGGTTGGCGAATCTTTGCCGTTTGTAATGTTCGGTCTGATTTTTATCGCGGGGCAGCACTACAATTTTGTGTTGAGTTGACAATGCCACTAACTTTTCATCAAAAAAGTTCAGCGGCCCGTTGTAATATTGTGCCGACCACGGTTCGGGCCTGAAATAGATGACATTTTTAACCGAACCGTTTGTTGAAAACAACCCGTTTTGCTGCGAAAGATAGATGGCTTCCTTGACGCTTGGGTAAAAAGAGACTTTCGATCTTAGCGGCCATTTCCGGGTAAATTTTTCGTTTTGGAAAGCAATGGGTAAAACCACCTTTTTAGCAAACCAAAATCCAAAAAGATTGCCTTTTGCGTGTTCGTTATCATTCGTATATAAACTGGGAATTCCCAATACCCGGCTAACTACCGGTTGATAAAAACTACTCTGGCTGGCCGAAATATCGGGCCTGTTTTTTCGGATAAGTGCATACAGTTGTATCATTCTCCCGAGGAAAAGCAACATTTTCTGCAATTTCCCTTTACCCGCCTTTTCGCCGACAACCTGAAATTTTAAATTGTTGAGTTGAAGCAATGCGACAGTGTTACCCGAATCACGACA
>CAYMXK010000062.1:0-16195 GCA_964393915.1 uncultured Prolixibacteraceae bacterium | reverse complement strand
TTGATGAATATATATGATCGCCGCATAAAATATTTCAATCAGAAAGGGTTTGTCATGGGCAGGAAGGCAACACTCTGGCTCAGATACAATTTACCACCACCTGCTGATATCAGTAATGAAGATCTTGCCAGCATTTATAAAAAGGGGTACGACATGCTTGAAATATCCATTAAGGAGCAAGGTCCTGAAACTGAAATACCTGTATTGGTTTTGCTGATGCAGACTTCACGCTCTTTGTTCAGTTTCGGAAAGATAACCAAAGAGGATGTGGTTAAAAATTACGAGCTCGTATCTGCTGTTCTGAATCAAAAGGAGGCCAGTAAACCCGATGAAGAAGGACTTTCAGATGCTAAATCAGCTGTCGAAGCAATTTTCAGTGCCTCCGGCGCTGCTGATTGCGAAGCTTTAGTCAGTATCTATGCACCTCAATTTGAAGAGAACATTGATGATATTGAATTCCAAAGAACCATGTTACGCAGACTAACCACTGCAAAATGCGACGACAGTGAATTGTTTTTCAAGGCCTCAGAAAGAATGTATGAACTTGAGCCATCTGCCGAGGCAGCGTTTAACATGGCCCGGATGTTTGTAAAAAAGGGGGATAATGAAAGAGCTAAGACTTATTACAACCAGGCAATGGAGCAGGAAAAAGATGAGAGCCTTTTAGAGAATTACTATTATGAGTATGCGATCTTCGTATTTGCCACTGAGAATAATCTTCAGGAGGCCAGAAACTATGCCCGCCGTTCTTTGGCAATAGATCCCAATGATTGCAGGGTAAATATGCTGATGGGCGATCTCTATCTTGCAGCCAGCCGTGGATTCAGTGACGATAACTTTGAAAGGTCGACCGTATTCTGGGTAGCAGTTGATTATTTCAACAAAGCCAGGACATCTGAAGATTGTATGGCTGAAGCAACACAAAAGGCAAATACTTACCGGAATTATTTTCCCAATAAAGAAGAGGCTTTCTTTATCGGAATTCGTGAAGGTGAGAATTATACAGTTAAAGGTTGGATAAATGAAACCACGAAGGTGCGGTTTTAAGCATAAAATAGCGTCAATTAAAATATCAAAAATTGCAGCTCTGCTTTGCGGGGCTGCAATGCTTTTTTATAGTTGTGTCAACGATATTGAAACCATAAAAGCCTTTGGCTCTCCCGAATCTTTACCTGTAGTGCATGCCCATAATTATGAAACCACATTCACCGATTCAGGGGTGGTAAGGTTCTTTCTTAAAACGCCGGAGCTGATGCGGTTCGAAAGTGACGGACAGCCGTTTGTTGAATTTCCCCAAGGCCTGGAACTCATTAAGTATGACAATAACAGGCAGGTGGTATCCCGGATAACTGCCCGCTATGCCAAGCAGTTTGTTAAGGAAAAGAGATGGGAGGCAAAAAATGATGTTGTTGCGGTCAATCTTGCCGGCGATACCCTTAAGACCGAACATCTGATCTGGGACGAGCGGGCTGAAAAAATCTTTTCCGATCAATACGTGAAAATTATCAGACCTGATCAGATCATAACGGGCATCGGATTTGAATCTGATCAATCAATGAACAATTGGCGAATTAAGAATCCCAAAGGAACAATATACATTCAGGTGAGCAGTGAAACGCCCTCTGAACCCGACGATACATTTGTGCCTGATAGAAATCTCCGCCCGGTGGAGATAGAACCTTGATTAAATTTAATGTACCTGACAGCCATCATATTAATTACCATCATATTTTCCGCCTTTTTCTCGGGAATGGAGATTGCTTACGTTTCTGCCAATAAGTTAAAGCTTGAAATCGACAAGCAATCTTCTCCGTTTAATTCAGGCCTATTGAAAATGGTTACCCGTAAATCGGGCGAATACATTGCTACCATGCTGGTAGGAAATAATATTGCCCTGGTAATATATGGTATCGCTTTTGCCGGACTCATGGAGCCTTTACTCTTTAGCTACTTGAGTTCAACTATTTTGGTTTTGCTTGTTCAGACTGTTATTTCGACCTTTATTATTCTGTTGTTTGCAGAGTTTCTTCCCAAAACTCTTTTTCGCTTATTTCCCAATTCGGTGTTGAAGGTATTTACCCTGCCCATTGCCTTCTTTTTCATTGTTTTCTATCCGATTACGCGAATGACCATGTTTCTGATCCACACCCTTTTCAGGCGTTTTCTGAGTAAGTCGGAGGCTCCCGCTGCCGAGAGCAAGGTATTCAGCCGGATTGACATTGATCATTTTGTTAATGATTCAGACAAGCAACATGCCAGCATCAAGAGTGAAATTGACAAGGAGGTGAAGCTATTCCGGAATGCTCTTGATTTTTCAAAGGTTAAGCTCCGCGAGATCATGGTACCCAGAAATGAAATTACCATGCTTGATGCAGATACCGATATTGAAACCCTTCGGCAGAAGTTTGTAGATACCGGATATTCCAGGATATTAATCTATGAGGATAATATCGACAATATAATAGGATACGTTCATTCCTCTGCCATTTTTCAGAAAGCAAAGACTATTAAGCCATTTGTCAAGAATGTATTGATTGTACCTGAAACAATGGCCGCCAACAAATTGCTCAGTAAATTTATCAGGGACCACAGGAGTATTGCCCTGGTGGTTGATGAGTTTGGTGGTACTGCCGGATTGGTTACCAGTGAGGATATCCTGGAGGAAATATTCGGAGAGATTGAAGATGAGCATGATACCACAGCCTTTGTGGAAAAGCAGATCAACGAAAAGGAGTATGTATTTTCGGGCAGGTTTGACACTGACCTTATCAACGAAAAGTACCGTCTCAACCTCCCCGAATCGGAGGAATATGAAACCCTTGCCGGATTTATACTGTTTCATCACGAGAGCATTCCAAAGGTAAACACCATCATTCGTATCGGAAGGTTCAGCTTTAAGATACTCAAGGCCACCTCTACAAAAATCGAATTGGTTTATCTGACCATTCTGGATGAATAAATTTTCACTTTTTTTCACCGGGCGAGGTAAAAATGATGATAATTCAGTTTCATAACCCCGGGATCAAATTTTTCACCTCAATATAATTGGTTTAAAAGCCGCATGGTTGCTGGTTTAGGCAAAAATATTCCAATTCGTCAGGTATGATGTTGAAAATTATTATCTTCGTGCCTGAATTTTTGAAACCATAATTGCAATAAAATACTTGTTTTTCAATGGCAACATTACAGAAAATTAGAACCCAGGGAGGGCTACTTGTGGCCATAGTAATTGGCTTTGCGCTTGTCGCATTTATTCTCGGTGACTTGTTTCAGTCCGGATCCTCGATGTTTACCGGCGGAAGAACTGAAGTAGGATCGATAAAGGGGGAAACTATCCAATATCCCGACTACCAGCGTAAGGTTGAAGAACTGGCAGAGATATACCGGTCAAATACCGGTCAGTCACAACTTGATGAAGAAACCTGGGTTCAGGTGCGTGAGCAAACCTGGGAAGCCATGGTACGTGAGAGAGTCATGGGTGATGTGTATGATAACCTGGGACTCACCATATCTCAGGATGAGATGTTCGATATGCTTCAGGGGAACAATATTCATCCCATAGTACAGCAGATATTTACAAATCCGAATACCGGCGAATTCGAACGCTCTGCGGTGGTGAATTTTATTCGTAATCTCGAATTTGGGGTAAGTCCCGAGCAACGCAATTACTGGTTGTATCTGGAAAGGCAGATTCTCAATGAGCGCCTGCAGACCAAGTACAACAATCTCATAAGCAAAGCGCTGTATGTTACCAACGATGAGGCACAATACAGTCTTGAGAGCAGAAACCGAAATGTGAGTTTTGAGTATATCGCGTTAAACTACAGTTTGGTCGCTGACACTGCTGTCAAAGCAACAGATAAAGAGCTGCGGGATTATTACGCTGCCAATAAGGATGAGTTCAAAGAAGAAAAGTCAAGACAAATTGAATACATTACTTACGAGGTGGTTCCATCTTCCTCTGATTTTTCATCAGCAGAGAAATGGATCAACGAAATTCGCGAAGATTTCTCTGTGGCCACAGATAATGTACAGTTTGTGACTTCAAATTCCGATACCGGATTTGACGGTACCTGGTACAAACAGGACAACGTGCCGGCTAATCTTGCCGGGTGGATTTTTGAAGAAAATGCTGCTGTAAATGATGTTTTCGGGCCTTATTTCGAGAATAATTCATATAAGCTTGCCAAGCTTCATGCATCTGAGATGATGCCCGACTCAGTTGAGGCGCGGCATATTCTGCTGGCTGTAAATGCCGCTGAGGAAGCTATGTTTGCCCAGGCGCTTGCCGATAGCCTTAAGGGGTTGATCGACGGGGGAAGCGATTTCGCAACACTCGCCAGACAATATTCAACCGATACCGGTTCTGCTATCAATGGTGGTGATCTGGGATGGTTTGGCCGGGGAATGATGGTGAAGCCTTTCGAAGAGGCAGCTTTTAACAACAAGGTGAATGAGGTCACTGTTGTTCCATCACAGTTCGGTTTACACATTGTACAGACTACCCGCCGCGGAGGTCTAACCCGTCAGGTGCAGGTGGCCATACTGGAACGTACTGTTACGCCTAGTACGCTAACCTATCAGTCGGTATACGGCCAAGCCAGTAAATTTGTAAGTGAAAATACCACAAAAGAAAAATTCGATGCTGCTGTAGCGGCTGAGAATCTCACTAAGAAACAAGCCACCTTGCTCGAAAACGACCGTACAATAGTAGGATTGGAGACTCCCCGTGCATTGATACGGGCAGCCTTTGATGCCAAAACGGGTGCCATCCTTAAGAATATTGATGGTTCACCAATCTTCGAACTTGGCGATAATTTTGTTGTAGCCACCCTGGTAAGTGCATCAGAAGGTGGACCCGCCCCGTTTGAATCGGTAAAAGCAAGGGTTGAACTGGCTGTCGAAAAGAAAAAGAAAGGGGAATTCCTTGCAGAAAAGATCAGAAAAGCTGCTGAAGGGAAATCAGATATGTATGAGATTGCTGCGGCTGCTGAAGGAAGCGTAAACATAGCCTCAAATATCAATTTCAATTCGATGACTTTGCCTGGACTCGGAACTGAACCAGTGGTAATTGGGACAGTAACCGCGCTTGAGCCGGGCACTATTTCTAAACCGATTATTGGTAACAACGCTGTGTTCCTTGCCAAAGTCACGAACATCGAAGAAGGTGATGAAACCGATGTAGACGGAGAGAAAGCCCGCCTGCTTCAGGCACTTGGGTTCAGGGCTTCCTACCAGGCATACGAAGCATTGAAAGGTGAGGTTGAGGTGGTCGACAACAGGAGCAAGTTCTTTTAGACTAAACTCTGTAATATAATATCCGTTAAATACGGAACTTAAGCACCTGAATGTTCGAATGAATATTCAGGTGCGTTTTTTTTAATCTTGAGCCTGCTCCGAAAAGCATTTTTCTGCCACCAAGGCACCAAGAAACACTAAGATTAATCAACTGATAATCAATGCTTAGAGCAACTCAGTGCCTTGTTGTCTTAGTGGCAAATTGAATTTTTTGACTTTTCGGAGCAGGCTCAATCTTTGATTTCAAAAACCAATTAAAATAAATAATACTTTTTTAACAATGGTTTGTTGTAAAGATTTTATTTTTATATTTGTCAGACAAATCGTATTAATATGATTGATCTAAAAATAACAAACCAACAAGTAACCCTGGTTGACCAGGTCGAAGATAAATTACTGAGCTATTTTAAAAACCATGACCTGAGGCCCGGCGACCCTATTCCGAAAGAACAGGAATTGAGCGAGGCCCTCGGTGTCGGACGCAGCGTTCTGCGCGAAGCCCTCAGCAGGCTCCGGATGTTGGGGCTGATTGAAACCCGGACCCGCAGGGGAATGGTATTGAGAGAACCCTCCATCCTCGGAGGAATGAAAAGGGTCGTAGACCCCCGGATTCTTGGCGATGAGGCTTTGTTTAACCTGCTGGGACTTCGGGTAGCACTTGAGATTGGTATTTCAGGTTCCATATTTCAGAACCTTAACAGCAAGTATCTCGAGGAACTCGAAAATATTGTGGACAGGGGCGTGGTGTTTGCCAACAACGAGTATACCCCTGTCAGTGAGTATGAATTCCATGCGAAGTTGTATGAAATTACTGACAACCGGACTATTATGGAGTTTCAGGAAATTATCTATCCTGTATCTCATTTCCTCAAGGATAAATTTAAAGATTGGTTTGAACCAATTAACAAGGAGTTGGTGCGCGCCGGAAAGGTCGTTACACACCAGGACTTATTCGGTTTTTTAAAAAGGGGAGACAAAGAGGGATTTCAGAAGGCAATGGAGGACCATTTTGCCCCTTATCGCCGCATGTTGAATAAAGAGAGAATAGGAAAAAGCATTCCCTGAAAAAATTTGCAATCTTTCTTATGAAACCAATTCTCAGGTATATTTTGACTTTTTTTCTTCTAACCCTTGCAGAAAATTTTATTTCCGCCGGAAATAATATTGCTGCCAGTGAAGTCTTTACCTGGAAGCAACATTCGGTTTTGCCACCCTCCCCGGCAAATAGTGTCCAGCCGGGTCTCGCCGGCGCGTTTTCGGGTGTAGCAGACGAACTATTCATTGTTGCCGGGGGAGCTAACTTTCCTGACCGGCTCCCGTGGGAGGGCGGAACTAAAACTTGGTGGGACGACATTTATGTGTATGATCCTTCGGCTTCACAGTCTGCCTGGGAAGTTCACCCCCAAAAATTACCCCGGCCCCTGGCATATGGCGTTTCCGTCAGCCTGCCGGAAGGCGTACTTTGCATTGGCGGGTGCGATCATAAAAGTTCTTATGCAGATGTTTTTTTGATTCGCCGGAGAGGAAGCTCGTTGGATTTTGAAACATGGCCTTCTTTGCCCGTACCTCTCGCCTATGGTGCCGGAGCGCTGGTTGATGGCAAAGTCTATCTGGCAGGAGGTGAGGATATCGGTAATCCGGGAGCAACCAGCCATTTTTTCGTATTAGATACCAGGGACAGGTCAAAGGGATGGGCTCAACTCCCTCCATGGCCGGGACCTGCCAGGGCCTTTGCTGTTGCGGCAGGGCAAAGTGATGGTTTCGACAACTGCTTTTATCTCTTCAGCGGAAGGAATTACGGACCGGGAATTCCATTGCAGGTTCTTCAGGATGGCTACAGGTTCAATCCGCGGCTGAACAGCTGGCAAAGGCTGGATAGCGGTTCAGGGCTGCAGTTCCCTGTTATGGCGGGTACTGCCATCTCTTCGGGGGCCAATCATATTTTGCTTTTCGGAGGGTCCGACGGAGTGCTGATGCAAGCGGAAGCTGCGTTAAGAGCCAGGATTGCCCTGCTGAAGGCAACTCCGGGAGATTCTTTCAGTAATGACAGCCTTCAGATTTTGGAGGCGCAACTGTTTGGGATGCTTGAACAACATCCCGGGTTCAGCAAGGACATGAGGGTCTACCACACCATCACCAACACGCTTTACACCCATTCGCAATCTCCATTCCTGCTGCCTGTTACCACCCATATTTTCAGGTACAACAATCAGATAATCTTTGCCAGCGGGGAGACAAAACCCGGGGTAAGAACGCCGCAGATATTGTCATTAGACATTCAGCAAACGAAAAAGTCATTTGGATGGCTCAACATCATGGTGATTTTTCTCTATTTCTCTGCAATGGCATTTATGGGTTGGTTTTTTTCGAAGCGCCAGAAAAACTCCAACGACTACTTTAAGGGAGGCGGCCGGTTGCCCTGGTGGGCCGTTGGGCTCAGCATATTTGGTACCGGATTGAGTGCCATTACCTTCATGGCCATTCCTGCAAAGTCATTTGCGACCGACTGGAGTTACATCCTCCTGAATGCAGGCATTGTTTTGGTTGCACCGGTCGTCATCTACCTGTTTATCCCATTTTTCAGGAAGCTGAATGTCACTACTGCCTATGAATACCTGGAGCATCGATTTAACCTGGTAGTCCGGCTTATCTGCAGTCTGGCATTTATTCTTTTTCAGATAGGCCGAATGGGCATCGTTCTGTTCCTGCCCTCCATCGCATTAAACGTGGCAACTGGAATTGACATTTTTCTCTGCATAGGGCTGATGGGAATTCTGAGCCTCGCATACACCATGATGGGTGGCATTGAAGCTGTAATCTGGACAGATGCCCTGCAAGTGGTGATCCTTATGGGGGGTGCGTTGCTTGCCATCTTTTTTATAGGATCAGATGTGGAGGGTGGATTGCCTGCGGTTATTGCCGGTGCCAATGCCGATGGAAAGTTCCACCTGGCAAGTACTGCGCTGAACCTGAAAAATCCAACGCTCTGGACCGTTTTGATTGCCTCTGTGTTTACCAATATCACTACCTATGGAGCTGACCAGACCATGGTGCAACGCTACCTGACCACCAAAAATGAAAAGATGGCGAGGCAAAGTGTTTGGACCAACGCTTTATTAGTTATTCCCGCGTCACTTATTTTTTTCTTTGTAGGGAGTGCCCTTTACGTTTTTTTCAAAGCCCATCCCGAAGCGCTCAGCATCTCCGTTTCTGACGGCGACGCAATATTCCCTTCCTTTATATTTAACCGGATGCCTGCCGGAGTTTCCGGCCTTCTGATTTCAGGAATATTTGCTGCAGCGATGTCCACATTAAGCAGCAGTATGAATTCAGCTGCCACCGCCTGGTCGGTAGACATACATTTCCGCTTTGGCTGGTCGCAGGAAGCCAGTCAGTTGAAAGTGGCGCGCATGGCCACCCTTGTGTTGGGCTTGCTGGGCATACTTTTCGCTGTGATGATGGCCACCTGGGATATCAAGTCGCTCTGGGACGAATTCAATAAAATATTGGGATTGGTCATGGGCGGACTGGGCGGATTGTTCCTGCTGGGAATGGTTTCACGCAGGGCCAACGGAACCGGGGCATTGGTTGGCATTATTGGTAGTATCCTGGTTCAGGTGTGGATAAGCAATACACAGCCGGTCCATCTGTTGCTCTATGCTGCCACCGGATTTATCTCCTGTTTCCTGATCGGCTATTTTTCCAGTCTGATATTCAGCAAAGACCGGAAGGAGATTGCCCACCTGACTATTTACAAACATTTTAAAAGAAACAATTCCAAACTCTGATCATATGAAGAATAGTTATTTAAGAGGTTTGATTGCTGCGCCATTTACTCCAATGGACAAAGATGGCAATGTTAATCCTGAGCCTGTTGAACGCTATGTAAATCACCTGGTAAATTCAGGAATTAACGGCGCTTTTGTTTGCGGTACCACGGGAGAAAGTCCCTCCCTCACCACAGGGGAGCGCAAGGTTGTTCTTGAAGAGTGGGTAAGGTGTTCACAGGGAAGGTTGAAGATTATCTGCCACGTTGGTGGCAATAGCCTGAACCAAAGTATTGAGCTGGCTTCTCATGCTGCTGAAACAGGAGCCGATGGCATAGGTGCATTTTCTCCGTCATTTTTTAAACCGTCGACAGCAAAGGATTTATTGTCCTTTCTGGCACCTATTGCCGGAGCAGCGCCTGATTTGCCTTTCTATTATTACCATTTGCCCTCCATGACAGGGGTACAGATACCTGTTATCGATTTGCTGTCGGAAGCAGGCGTGGTGATTCCCAATTTTGCCGGAGTTAAGTTTACACACTTCGATTTGTATGATATGCAGCAATGTATTGCATATGGGGACGGTGAATTTGAAATTTTGCACGGATATGATGAAGTTTTGCTTGCAGGCCTATGCCTGGGAGCAAAAGGTGCCGTAGGTAGTACCTACAATTATATGCCCTCTGTTTATCTCAGGTTATGGGAGGCATATAATCATTTGGAAATGGATAAGGCCAGGGAGTTACAACAGTTCTCAGTCAAAGTGGTACGAATCCTTAATAAATATGGAGGAGGGGTACGCGCGGGGAAAGTGATAATGGGGCTTATTGGCGTAGATTGCGGGCCATGCAGGCTGCCCATACAAAGGTTCTCTGACAAGGAATTGTCTGATTTAGAGCGGGATCTGAATGAAATTGGTTTTTTTGATCAGGTAAAGAAAGTTCAAAAAATTATAATTTAATAAAAAAGGGAAGACAACCAGGCACGGTTTTCTTCCCTGTAAAAAACTATATACCAATAATTTTAAACGTTACAAAAATGAGAAAGAATTATGTGAATTACAAATTCAGCAGATTGAGTTTAGTGTATAAAAGATCAATACACTGGACATTTATAATCATGTTTGTCCTGCTGGCTCTTTTTGCGAATGCCCAGCAAACTGACAGGATAACAGTAACCGGAAAGCTTATTGACAATACCGGTGTTGGTTTGCCTGGTGCAACGGTATTTATTGAGGGTACAACATCCGGGACATCAACTGACATTGACGGAAATTACAGAATTGAAGTTCCCCGGAATGCTACGCTTGTTTTTTCCTTTATCGGATATGATACGCAGAAGGTTCAGGTGGCCAATCAGACTGTTATCAACGTTACCCTTGTCATGGAAGACAAGTTTCTTTCAGAAGTGGTCATTGTGGGGTATGCTGAAACATCAAGGATGAGAACAACATCAGCCATCTCCAGCGTGCGCGAAGAGGAGTTCAGAAACATACCTGCAGTAAACCCGGTACAGGCCCTTCAGGGGAAAATGGCCGGTGTATCCATTCCTGTAGTAACAGGGCAACCCGGCGCTGGCGCAAACATTGTAATCCGTGGTGGAACAACGTTGAGGCCATATGGCAATACCCATGGGGGGAGCGATGTGGGAAACCGGGATGCCAGTGATCCTCTGATAATTGTTGACGGAGTGTTCCGCAACTTCAACGATGTTAATCCCGATGATATTGAGTCAATTCAGGTGATGAAAGATGCAGCTTCAACGGCAATATACGGTGCCAGAGGGGCAAACGGAGTTGTTGTTATCAAAACCAAATCGGGAAAGGGTGCAGGGAAAGCCGCATTCACTTTTCGCTACCAGCACGGTATTGAAACTCCAATCCAGGAACATGATTACATCAATGCCCGCGAATATCTTACTCTGGCACGTAAAACCATGATGAGAGGAATTGATAATTTCAATATCAACACGGCGCTTTATGGAACATTGAACTCAGCCAGTGTTCCTACTTTTAACTCGCCGGGACAATATGGAGTGTATAAGTTTACTCCGGCCTACATTGATAATCTTGTTGCGGTAGAAGGTCAGGCATATGTCGACAACCTGCTGGCCAACGGCTGGGAAACCATGGAAGATCCGGCAACTCCCGGCAAGACCATTATATTTAAGGATAGTCACTATCAGGACGTTGTATGGAAAACTGCTTCAACCAACAACTATAATTTCGGTGCAAGTGGTAGTACCGATGCTGCAAATTACAATATCTCTCTTGGCTATGTGGACCAGGGCGGGGTTTTTCTGGGTACAGGTTATCAGCGGTTTAGTGCCCTGGCAAATTCAGGTTATAAACTCAACGATAAGGTAACCATGAACCTCAATATGTCCTATTTATGGAACGACAACCAGTTCAGCAATAACCTGGAGAGGGATTTGGTTAGGGGCGTAAGGGTACCGCCATTGAACAGGTTGTATAACGATGATGGCACACCCAACATTAATGAGGGGAATAATCCACGGAACAGGTTACATCAGCTCTATTACCAGGACGATAATGTAAATACAACTCAGTTTATCATGAGGTTATCTGCAGATTATGCCATACTGCCCAACCTGAATTACCGTCCATCGGCGTCTCTGAATACGACCAATTTCAACAGGCTCTATTTTGAGAAATTTTATGCCCAACAACCCAGGCCAAGGGATAAGTACATGAGGCAGGATGAAACCAATCAGATCATGACTGACCATGTTCTACAGTATACCCAGACATTTGGTTCAGATCATAATGTGATGGTGCTGGGTGGTTTTAACTATATCCGTAACCGGTTTTTTCAGGTAATCGGAAGTTCTCAGCGGTCAGCCACCGATTATATCTCTACGATCACAGGAGATCCGGCATCGACGATCATCAACGGGGTGGTTTCCCCCAACCTTTCAGCTTCTTCGTTTTTTAGCGAGAGTAAAAGTGCGAGTTACTTCGGCCAGGTCAGTTATGATTATGCCAATAAGTACCTCTTTGCTGCTTCGATACGGCGGGATGGTTTTTCAAATTTCGCGCCGGAGAACAGGTTTGCGACATTCCCTTCATTATCTGCAGGATGGAACATAAGCAATGAAGAATTCTGGAATGTGGGCTTCATGAACCATTTAAAGTTAAGAACAAGCTGGGGCGAAACCGGATTGTCGAATTTGTCGACCAATGATACATATGGGGTTTACGGGGCAAGTTTATATGCCACAGGCTCCGGTTTGACGCGCAGTAATATTCCCAATGCCAAGCTGCTTTGGGAAACAACTGAAGCTTTTGATGCAGGTTTTGATATGGCCCTTTTTAATAACCGGGTGAATCTGGTGTTTGATGTTTACAATAAACTCACAAAAAACAGGTTGGCCGACCTTCCATTGGCAGCAGAAACCGGCTTTAGCAGCATCAAATACAATGTAGGCTCCTTACGTAACAGAGGGGTTGAAATTGAATTGAGCGGCAAAGTGTTGGATGCACACGGTTTTGTCTGGAATTCTTCGTTTTCGTTTGCCCTCAACAGGACCACAGTTATGGAACTGCCAGACAACGGTAGGGAGCTGAACCGCATTGGAGGCGGATTGGTGTATGATGCAAAGCAGGGTAAGGAGATCTGGGTTGGTGGTTACGCCGAGGGTGAACGCCCGCTGGGCCTTTGGGCTTGGCAATCTAACGGTATTTTTGCTTCCAATGAAGAAGCAAGGGCTCCGGGTGTTCCTAAAGACATGATGGTGGCCAGTGCCAATCTAAACAAACCCAGGAATGGGGGTGATGTGAATTGGGCAGATACAAACGGTGATGGCTTAATTGATGGCAAGGATCTGGTTTTCATGGGTTACCGGGTGCCGGATAAAATGGGCGGACTGCAAAATACATTTAGTTATAAAGGATTCACCCTCAGGGTAAATATGGACTATGCAATGGGCCATGTGATCAGCGACGGAGCATTGGGCCGTGCTATGGGCCAGGGACGCTCATACAATGAAGGTGCTCCCCGTCTGGCTCTGAGTGACCAGACCTGGCAGGGAGAAGGACAGGTTGGCGCAACTTATCCCCGGTTCAGTTTTGGTGACTATGATATCGGTTGGCGCAACCACCTGAGGTTTGTGGGTGCCCTTACCGGGTACAGTATGGTTGGACTCGATAACTCATATGGTGTGGATAACTCCATCTATTATTCCAAAGGTGACTTCCTGGCATTCAGGGAAGTTTCCCTGGCCTACAACTTGCCTTCTAAAATTGCAAGGATGATGTTCATGAACAACGTGGCGCTAAACGCCGGATTGTACAATATCGGTTACCTTTCTGCCTATACGGGATTTAATCCTGAGGTGTACAAAGGTTATGACGAAGGTGGTTATCCCCGTCCAAGGCAGTTAACTTTTGGTGTTACTCTGCAGTTCTAATTTTCAGGCCTATAAATTATGAATACTTTAAAATAATCGTCATGAAGAATAAAATATTGAAATATACTATAATAATCATCGCCCTTGTTACCTTCTCATGCGAAGATATGCTGGATGTTACCATCAGGTCATCGATTACGGGCGAGAACTTCTGGAAAAGCGAGAGTGATTTTGAGCCTTATCTGAATGGAATCTATAACCGGTTCAGAAGTCATAATGATTATCTGGGTTTTGGTGAAGACCGCAGTGAGATGTGGAAACAGGGGATGAACGCCCGGTTTACCTCTGCCTGGTCGCACAACATGCAGCCGGGGAACACGGTCGACTGGACCGGCTATTATGGGACAATCGGACACTGTAATCTTCTGCTTGAAAAAATGGAAGCCTGGCAGTTCTCAAATACTGTACTGAAAAACCGTATAATGGCTCAGACATATGCAATGCGTGCTTCTGTATATTTTCTGCTGGCAAAAGTATGGGGTGATGTACCGTTGGTACTGAAGTCGGTTGTGGATGAAAATGAGCAATTGTATCCCAAGTCACCGGTTGCAGAGGTTTTCAGCCAGGTCAACTCCGATATCAGCAAGGCGCTGGAATTGTTCCCGGAGGAAGGGTTCGTTGATAAATACAGGTGGTCGAAACCGGCAGTATATGCTTTGCTGGCCGACGTAAAGATGTGGACGGGCAAAGTTTTGAACGGAGGTGCAGCAGATTTCAATGCTGCAATTAATGCCATCTCAGAGATTGAGAAATCAGGAGTGTCCTTATTGACTACCTCCTATGGAACGGTTTTCGACAACAGAAGGAACAATGAAATTATTTTTTCATTATACTTAAACCGGGCAGAATATACCAGTGGAGCATATACCAATATGCTCCCCAGAGTAGATACTTCGGGAAATTCTGATAATGCAAATGACCTGCCATTAGCATTGGTAGGACAACAGGCCTATGTGCTTAGCAATGAAGCTCTAGCATTATTTCAGAAATACCCTGAAGACAAACGCATACCCAGAACGTATATTGCAGAATATTCTCAGGGGGTCGTCCGGAATGTCTGGCCCAATAAATTTATCGGCACTAAATATCCCGATGACCGCATTCCAGACAGCGATTTTATAATTTACAGGTTATCCGATATGCTGCTGCTGAAAGCCGAAGCATATGCTGCCCTTAACCTGATCGATAATGCGCTGCTTAATCTGAACAAAGTTAGACAAAGAGCAGGTATACCCAATTTTACCGAAACTAACAAGGCGTTGGTTGAAAGGGAAATACTTGATGAACGTGGCCGTGAGTTGTTCAGTGAAATGAAAAGATGGTGGGATCTGGTCAGGGCACATAAAACCGGAATTATTGATATTTACCAATATATTCCCAACTTAAGAGGTAAAACAACCCCGATTCATTGGCCCATTCACAACAACGTGCTGATTAAAAACGAAAAACTAGTTCAAACGCAGGGTTATTAATATCCGGTTATTTAATACTATAGTACAGCAGGGTTTATCCTGCTGTACTGTGATTTTTAATATGAATTAATTTAATAATGGCGGTTATGAGGTCAATTTGTTTTGTTTTTCTAGTGACTTTTTTAGTTGCAGGCTGCCGGAAATTAAATCCGGATGTCATTGTTTCAACGAAACAATTTCAAGTGCCTGTATTAAAACAACTTGATATTAACCCTGTGCTGTTTATTAAAACAGAAAATGAAATCAGAACGGCTGGACATTCAGTGAAATCCATTATTATCGATCTCTCAGGTACTGATTATCTGCGTGACATTGATTCGGTAAAAATCTTTTCATTAGGTGCCGATTCCGTTTTGAGATCCGGACAGATTCCTGAACTGTTTGGTAAAGCAATGCCGGCAACGGGCAGGATCAACTTCTACAGAGAATCGACTGATACAATTTCTCCGGCCAATTTTCTTGTTTCACTGAAACTTTCAGAGAATGCGGGGCTTCACCGGAGAGTCAGCGCAAGGTGCACCAAAATAATATATGATGACAATTCATATTCCATTCCTGCTGAACCCTCCCGGATGGTTGAGCAGCGAATTGGAACAGCAGTCCGGAAACACATGGACGACAATGTACACACCTACCGCATTCCGGGTTTGGCTACCACCAATAATGGAACCCTGCTGGCCGTTTACGATGCCCGCCGCTTAAGCAGCCGCGACCTGCAGGGCGATATGGACATAGGGGTGAGCCGCAGTACCGATGGGGGAAATACCTGGGAACCCATGCGCATCGGTCTCGACATGCAGGAATGGGGCGGCCTTCCTGAAAAATTCAACGGAGTAAGCGATGCCTGCATCCTGGTGGATGAAAATTCAGATAAAATATTTTTAGCCGGGCTTTGGATGCACGGAGTAATCAATGACGAAGGAAAGTGGGTCGAAGGCCTCACTAATGACAGCACAAACTGGAACCACCAGTGGCGGACCAAAGGATCACAACCCGGGTTTGGCGTAAAACAGACTTCCCAGTTCTTAATTGCCACTTCCACCGACGATGGAATGCCCTGGAGCGATCCGGTAAATGTTACCACAATGTGTAAAAAGGAGGAGTGGTGGTTGTGGGCGCCTGGTCCCGGACAAGGAATTACCCTGAAAGACGGAACCCTTGTTTTTCCAACCCAGGGGCGTGACAAAGACGGGGAAAACCCAAGGTTTCTTACGGGTGTCGAGCTTCCCT
>CAYMXK010000061.1:0-16197 GCA_964393915.1 uncultured Prolixibacteraceae bacterium | reverse complement strand
CAGGCTTGCCTTTTCGATTCGCACCAGGATGGCATCACCGGGTTTAACCTCCAGTCGGTCTGCCATGTTTTCGCTGATTACGATATCATTGCCGTCCAATTCAAATGGCGTTTCCATTCCTGCCACACCCGCAAACGATCCGTCGATTCCGGTGACCTGCACTTTGTTCAGCCGCTGCTGGCCGCCATCGGCCACGGCAATGCCTTCGAGCATAAGGACAGGAGCCACCTCAAAACCGGTTTCCTCCTCCATTTCTGCCGCCAGTGCGCTGCGGAAATAGCGGTCGGTGACGGTCACCACATGGCTTACATTTCCCAGCCGGTAGAAGGTGGTCTGTTCGAGGCTGTAACGCACCGAATCCCCAATAATCAAGGCGCCTGTAAGCACCGCGGTGCTCACTGCAACACCCAGGGCAACCAACAGGTTACGGCCAAAGTAGTGGGTAAAGGACCTCCATATATAGTTCAACATATTCATATCATATCCATTGTTGCGATGACGGTCAGGAAATACCGCCGTTCTGCAGATGAAATACGGTATCCATCCTTTTAGCCAGCTCGGCAGAATGGGTTACCGTAACCAGCGTAATACCCTCTTCCCTGCTCAACCCGATAAGTAAATCCGACAGGATGGTTGCATTCTCCCCGTCGAGGGCCCCTGTTGGTTCATCGGCCAGGATAAGTGCGGGCTTGTTGATCATGGCACGCACCACTGCGGCGCGCTGGCATTCACCACCCGACATCTGCGAGGGCTTTTGGGTGCGCTGTTCCCAGATACCGGTTTTGCGCAACAAATGCTCTGCCCATGATTTACTCTCTGCTGAAGAAGCATTTCCCGAAGGCAACATGGGAAGTAACACGTTTTCCCAAAGGGTAAGCTGCGGAAGTAAATGATGCTGCTGAAATACAAATCCCAGGCTGCGGTTCCGGAAAAGCGCCAGTTCATCGTTAACATAGGTACTTATGTCCTTGTCGCCGAAAATAATCTGACCCGAATCAGGCCTGTCGAGGGCACCGATCAGGTTTAAAAGAGTTGTTTTCCCTGACCCCGAAGGGCCAACAATACCAATACGCGAACCACTCTCAACCTGCCAGTCAAGGTCCGTAAGCACAGGTCTGAAAACATGGCTGCCGGGAACGCCGTAGCCTTTATTGACTTTAATTAGACGCAGCAGCATTTTCTCTCCTTTTATCAATCATACTTTTATAAACCTCAATAATCTCACGGGCGTGGTCGTGAATATTAAAATACTTTTCAACTCCTTTCCGGGCAAGTTGGCTCAGGTTGGCCAATTTTTCCCGGTCAGACAACACCATTGCCCATGTTTGCATCAAAACTTCAGGTGTATTGCGTTCATAGACCACACCACCGCCCGACAAATTCACTAACTCGGGAAAGGCCCCAAGGGCGGGCTGAACAATAGGAATCCCCGAGGCCATCAGCTCGGGCAGGTACATACCAAATGCTTCTCCGTTCCTGACAGGTACAGTGCCAACAGCCACCTTCCTGAAAAACTCCCTTCTCTGGTCGCCTTCGAATTCTTCGTGAAAATCAACCTCATTGTGCAGTCCGGCCCTGTCAATCCGGCGCTTAAGCATTTTTATGTATTTGGTATCGGCAGATGTTGAACCGCCTGTAACGACCAGCCTGACATCGCTGAACTCAGGATTCTTCCTTAAGAGAATGAAGGCATCCACCACAATATCGAACCCGTTGGCCTGGCACATTCTTGATATATAGCCTATTGTGCGGCTTTTTGTTGCAGATGACACAAATTCATATTCCTCCGGATCGACACCCAGATAGACGGAGTGTAGTTTATCATCAGGAAGGCTCATCCGTTTCTTCATTAGATCACCGAAATAGTGGCTGACAGCAATAAAGGCATCCACATCGGCTGCTTTTTCTTTCATCAGCTTCCAGACCTGGTCACGAAAACCGGGTTCCATAACGTCTACCCACACATCTTCGTCCTGCAGCGAGCAAACAACCGGGACGCCTGTTTTTTCCCTGATCCGGTGGGCAAGTCCCAGCAGTAAAGCATTGGAAATATGAATAATATCGGGCTGAAGGTGATCGCCGATCCAGTCTGCCATGCGTTCAAGTTCATCCTTTTGCTCTCCGTTCTCACCAAGGAGCATCGATACGGTCATCTCTTCGAGGCCTGTGGCATCGGTCGATCCGGCCATAGAGGCGGCCAGCTTCAGCATCGGTTTGGAATTGAGCAATTTGTCAAACCACGCAGGTGCTTTCTTCAAAAAGGGATACAACTGCTTGAGGTAAATGCTTACGGCGCCATAAAATACAGGTACTTCGCCCAGGTCATGCTCATCGGCAAAAAGCGGCAAATACATGGGCACTTTAATTACCTGGTGTCCCTCCTGACGCAGGGCATCTACAAATTTACTGTCACGGAGACAATTTCCACAATAAAATGACCCGCCTGAACCGGGAATAATCTGGACAATATTCATAAGTTGCTATTTTTTCCCAAAACAATAAATCACGCCATCGTTGGCGCCAACGATTATCCTGCCAGCAGCTACTGCCGGATTTCCAATGATGGCAGAGCCCAGTTCATAGCTCCATTCAGGGGTGCCTTTGGCCATATTTAAAAGGAAAATATCCCCCCGCATATTGGCAACCAGCGCCTTTCCGTCCACAATAACAGGGGAGGCCTCCACTCGGTTGCCTGTATTAAAACTCCATTGAAGTTTGCCGTTGTTTTTATCGAAACAATAGATATTCTTGTCGTGGTTTCCGGTTAATACCTGGTTGCCCGACACGGCAGGGGATGCGATAAATGGCAGCCGGACTTTAGGGTCTTCCCATTTCCAGGCGATATTGCCTTTTGCCAGATCGACCTGCGTAAAATTGCCATCGTAATCGCCAATCCATGCTTTTGAGCCCTCCACAGCAGTTGATCCTGCCACATAGGTAGCCACATTTATTTTCCTTACTACTTTACCCGAAACAATATCAACCACATGGAGAAATCCATCGCAGCCTCCGAAAATTACCTGTCCGGCACTGCACGAAGCTGCGCCGTTTATAAAATTATCCGATTCATACTTCCATACGCCCTCTCCGGTGGCAGCATCCACACAATGGAGATAGTAGTCGTAACTGCCCACCAGAAGATACGTTTTGCCACCGGCCTTCCACCAGTTGGCCGCGCCCACAATCTGGTTTTCCGTTTTGTATTCCCAGACTTTCCTGCCGGTTTGTAAATCCAGGGCAAAGAGGGATCCATCCATATTGCCTATGTAAACCCGGTTATCAAGAATCAGGGCCGGTGCTTCTATGGAATTGGGCGTTTCAGATTTCCAGAGGAGTTTTCCTTCCATATTGAGACAATAGACTGTTCCGTCGGTTGACCCGACCACAATATGCTTGTTACACATCACCGGGGAGGATTTGATGTTGTCGCCAGTCTGGAAGGACCACAATAATTCGGGCTTTGCAGGCAGGGAAGATGCAGAAACCCCTGTAAGATTCTGATTTCCACGAAATCCGGACCAGCAATCGGCTGTTTGTGCCGACACGCCTGCAGTTAGAAAAATAAATAAAAGATATACTTGTATTTTTTTCATTTTCAACACTTTGAGTAGTTAACAACAAAAGGGCGGGGAAGGTTCGATCAAATCACCAAAATCGCACGAAGTCACCATAACTGCAAAGCCTGGGATTACACACAAGACTTCACTCCCCCATCATTTATCAATAATCATTAATAAATAATAAATACTAAATCATCCCTTCTCAGAGAGGGCCCCGGTTGGACAAGCCCCGGCCACCTTAATGGCAATCTTCTGCAATCCCTTGTCGAGGTTCTCGTTGTATGGAACGCCGATAACCACATCAAATCCCCTGCCAATAAAAGTCAGGCCATATTCTTCGCTGTATTTTTCGGTCATTTTCACACAAATGCCGCATTTGATGCACTTTTGAGGTTCATAGACAATGCCATCTGTCTGGAATTGTTTGGTCATTTCCCGGCGCGGAGAGGTCATAAACCGTTTTTGCACGGCATGGTAGTGTCCCGACCAATCGCGCAGCTGGCAATTGTCGATTGCGCGGCAATCGCAATGCATGCACCGGGCAGCCTCCTCCATGGCCTGCTCCCTGGTAAACCCCGGGGGCCTGTCGGGGAATAACCTTTTACCGGCGTGGGCTTCCTTCAGGTATTCTGCAAATTCAGTATGCTGCAGTTTCCCGAACCTGGAATTAAAGAGGAGAGGTTCACCAACCACCGGCTTTCCTTCCATATATTGAATGGCAGAATAGGCTGCCGCCTTACCCTGGGCTAATGACCTGATGGCCAGACGGGAGGATCGGATAACATTTCCTACGGCAAAAACTCCCTTTTCTGAAGTTTCATACGTATCCTTGTTTACCTCCAGTCCTTTCGGGGTCCCTTCGAGTTGAAAAGATTTGGTAAGGTCGTTGATGATGCCCGTTGCCACAATAATGGCATCGAATTCCTCCTTGAAACGGCTGCAACATTCATCGCCCACAGGGGTGTTTCCTTTAAATATCACACCAATGTCCAATATCGACTGAATTTCACGTTCGAGCACTTCTTTGGGCAGTATTTCCTCCGAAATGGAAGTAAGTAGCAGTCCGCCCGGTTTGTCTGCCATGTCGAACAAAGTAGGTTCAACCCCGTTCATACGGAGGTAGTAGGCAGCAGAAAGACCTGCAGGCCCTGCTCCTATTACTGCGACTCTTTTCCCGTTGAGTGGTGGAACAGGCCAGGGATGAAGGTCGTTTTCATCCCCCACAAACCGCTTCAGCACACATATATTAACCGCTTCATCCACCGTCTTTCTGTGGCAGGCACCTTCACAGGGGGCAGGGCAGATTCTTCCCAATATGGAGGGCAGGGCAATATCGCGCTTCACCACTCTCAGCGATTCCTCAAATTTACCGGCTGCGATCAGCCGGTTCATACGGGGTATGTTCATGTGGGCTGGACAGCCGAGCTGGCAGGGTGCATAGCAATCGCCCACATGCTCGCTGAGCAGAAGTTCCAGTCCGGTCTGCCGTGCCTCACGGAGTTCTTCATCTTCCGTAATGATCCGCATACCGGCATGCACTTTTGCCGAGCACGAAGGGAATGTCCTGCCAGTGGAGTGGTCTTTAACAAGGCACAACATACAAGAGTTGATATGCTCCAGTTCGTCGTTCCAGCAAAGGGCAGGCACATCAAAGCCTGCAGCCCTGGCTGCCTTCAACACCGAAGTTCCCTCAGGGACTTCTATCTGAGCACTATTAATGGTAAGTTTTATCATATTCTGTCATTTCACATCGATGGCTTCCACCGGGCAAACTACACGGCAGGCATCGCATTTGATGCACAGTTCAGTATTTATAACATGTCTCTCATGGGGTGCAAAAGGGATAGCGTCAACAGGACACTCCTGTGCACAGAGGGTGCATCCGATACATTTTTCATTTACGGAGTAGGTGATCAGGGCTGTACATTTGCCTGTCGGGCAAACCCCGTTAAGATGCGCCTCGTACTCTTCGCGAAAATATTTCAGGGTACTGAAGACCGGGTTGGGAGCGGTTTTTCCCAAGCCACAAAGGCTGCCCTTTTGCGTCCAGCGGGCCAGTTTCTCCAGTTCTTCAATATCGCCTGGTTTGGCTTTCCCTTCGGTAAGGTTGTTGAGGATGTCGAGCATTCTTTTGGTGCCAATCCGGCAAAAGGTACACTTTCCGCATGATTCCGCCTGGGTAAAAGAGAGGAAGTACCGCGCAATATCCACCATACAGTCGCTATCGTCGAGCACCACTAAACCACCGGAGCCCATCATCGCTCCCATCTTTGTGAGCGACTCGAAATCAACAGGTGTCCTGGCCAAGCTGGCCGGGATACAACCTCCCGATGGGCCACCCACCTGTACTGCCTTAAATTTTCGTCCATCGGCAATACCGCCGCCAATTTCATATACCACCTTCCCGATAGAGATTCCCATGGGCACCTCGATGAGTCCGCCCCTGGCTATTTTACCTGCCAGCGCAAACACCTTTGTCCCTTTGCTGTGTTCTGTTCCGATGGCACTGAATTTCTCTGCCCCTTCCCTTATAATAAAGGGGATCTGGGCAAAAGTCTCGGTATTGTTCACCAGCGTCGGATGGCCCCAAAGACCCTTTTCGGCAGGGAAGGGAGGACGAATCCGGGGATAGCCGCGCTTGCCCTCAATAGAAGCGATCAGGGCGGTTTCCTCTCCGCAGACAAATGCGCCTGCCCCTTCATAAATGGAAACATGAAAACTAAAACCTGATCCCAGTATATTATCACCCAAAAGGTTATTCTCCTCACAATGTGCAATGGCTTCCCTTATACGGCGCAAGGCCAGGGGATACTCCGCGCGGATATAAAAATAGCCATCATGTGAATTCACGGCATAGGCGCCAATCACCATTCCCTCGATTACCCGGTAGGGGTATGATTCGAGCAGCATCCTGTCCATAAAGGCTCCGGGATCCCCCTCGTCGCCGTTGCAGATAACATATTTCTTACTTTCGACGTGCCTGGCCACCAGTTCCCATTTCATACCTGTGGGAAATCCGGCGCCCCCCCTACCCCTGATACCGCTTTCGCGCACTTCATGAATAACCTCCTCAGGAGTCATCTCAAGCAACGCTTTGCGAATGGAGGCGAAACCTCCCCGCGAACGGTACTCCTCAATGTCAATGGGGTTGAGAATGCCCCGGTATTCCGTGGCAATTGGAATCTGCTTCCCGAGGAAAGAGCTCACATGCTTTTCCCTCATATCGAGGGCATAGCGTTCAACACCATCCCACTTTGCGTCGGTCTGTATATGCTCAACGGTATCCATCAGCTTACTCTTAAGCAGGGCAAACAAACCTTTGGGCTTAAAATGGCTGTTAACGATATCCTTTACATCTTCGGGTCTCACTTTGGAATACAAAATAGGTTCACCCACCGCAGGAACTACCTCCACAAGCGGCACCTGGTGACACATGCCGACGCAGCCAACGTGCTTCAGCTTCACCCGGAGCCCGCCGCTGTTTACCGTATCTTCCACGGCTTTCCTGATTTCGTCGCTGCCACTGGCCACACAGCAGGATCCCAGCCCGATCCGGATTTCTCCCTGTATTTCCGTGCCATCTGCCTGGCGGTACTGCTTCCTGGCTTTTGCGTCTTTCTGCAAATTGAAATCAGAAAGAATTTCGTCGATCTGGCTGGTCGCAACATGGCCATAGGTAATCTGGTCTATCTGAACCACAGGCGCCAGGGTACAACATCCGAGGCAACTGACTTTTTCGAGGGTATACTTGCCCGATGCATCGGTGTTCTCGCCTTCACTGAGTTTGAATTTTCGCCTGAAGGCATCGTAAACCTGCCCAGCGCCCTTTACATGGCAGGCCGTGCCCACACATATCTTTACCTGGTGGTCGCCCACAGGTTTCAGCCTGAACTGATGATAAAAACTGGCGACGCTCATGATGTCGGCAGGGGTGATTTCCGATATTTCGCTAACCCGGCGCAAAGCCTCCTCCGGAAGATATTTAAATTCCGTCTGGATAGCCTGCAATACCGGTATTACAGCCTTTTTTTCGCGGCCTGTTTCCGATATTATCCGGTCAACTATTTGTAAATCAAAAGACATATCTGTTTATAATTTATTTCCCTTCGACATTCTTAAAATTTCCGTCTCTTCCATTAGAATTTCCAATTCGCCACGGCTAATGAAATCTCTTTCGTACATCCAGCTAAATCGTTGTTGCTGTTGATCTACAGGAATATACTGGTCGATCCGCATATATTTTTTTCGCAGGAAATCCTTTTGTTTATATTTGAGGCTTGCTACAAACTCATCTACAATCAGGCGATCATTCCTGTCGTAATAAAAAGCAACGTTAATTGGTCCGGTGAGCATTTTCTCAAATCTTTTCCTGAACATGAGAAAGCCCCACAAAGTCATGGGAACTGTTGCCGCAATCACAGGTATCCAAAGTACATATTTGCTTCCGGTCAGGGATACAATGTAAGGTGCAGCAATAAAAAGCAGCAGCAGGAAATTGAGTAAAACGGAAAAGAAAAGGATTATGCTGTGCATTGCAGGTTTCTGGATGGTAACGATTTCGGCAAATTCAATATCCTCATATTTATAGGTATAAGTCTGGTAGGTCTCCTGGATATAGGTTGAAATTTTCAGTCCGTCGTAACCGAAATGATACCGCCTGAAATCACCGCCTCTTTTTTGAATTAACTGTTCCATACCAGGTTATTTTTTATTTTCCTATACAATAAAGCGCAGTTCCTGCACGAACATACATCCGGCCATCAGAGAAGGCTGGTGTTGATGTAATTTTGGTTCCCATGCTGGCTTCGGCAAGCAGATTTTTCTGCCGCTCCAGCGCATAAACCTGCAAGTGCCCATCGAGATCAAAAATAAACAGTTTGTTGTCGGCAACTACCGGTGAGGAATAATAACCCGGACCGTCGTCGTGTTCCCAAAGCTTATCTCCGGTTTTTGCATCGTAGCAAACCAGTACGCCGTAACTGGTAGCCATGAAAACCATTCCATTGGCCACCACCGGACTCGAAACCTCCGAAAGGTATTCATCATCCTGCCAGACGATCTGGCCGTTGGCCGGATTTATGGCCATCAGGGTAGCGTACTCCTGGGTCGCAAAAACCAGTCCCTCGCCAAAAGCAGGCGAAGGGCCCACCTCGCCCATGAGTCCGCGGGCGGTCCATAGTTCCTTGCCTGTATCTGCATCATATCCTGCAACGAAAGGATCTGTGGCCAGAATAACCTGGTATTTGCCGCCCACGTTGGCCAGGATCGGACTTGCCCATGAAATTTTAACAGTCCGGGGTGTTTCCCATACAGTTTCACCGGTTGCCACATTTAAGGCGAGCAACCGCTGCCCCCTGTTGGTATCGTATTGCACAAATAATTTATCCTTCCAGCCAATCAGCGAAGAAGAGTGTCCATAGTGGTTATCGGGAACGCCCAGGTTCCGGGCCCATACGCGGTTGCCTTCCATATCAAAGGAAATGACATCGCCGGTGCCAAAAATAGCATACACCCTGATACCGTCGGTATAAAGAGTCGGAGCAGCAAGCCCGGTATCCTCGGTTGTTCTTGGGGGAGCAGCCGGACTTCCGGGAATATTATCAGCAGCTTTGGCCCAGATGATCTTGCCGGAGTTCCTGTCGATGCAATAGACCTCTCTTTTCTGGGCATTGGCACCCGAAACAAACAGACGGTTTCCCCATATCACAGGCGAATTGTACCCTGAAAGGGGCAAAGCTATTTTCCACAGAATATTCCGGCCCGAAGCGCCATCAAAATCGGTGGGTATATTTTTATGATCCGACACTCCATTTCCAAAAGGCCCCCGGAAAGATGGGTAGTTGGCCCTGATCCCGGCAGCGTCGGGGAGCGCAGCTGCGGATGCAGGAGTCCCGGACGCCACAGCGGGGGCAGTTGTAACTTCTGCTACAGGAAGGGCAGCTTCTTCAGCAGTTGCTCCGTCAGGTTCGGCGGCACTCTCAACTGCAATGGGTTCCGCTCCTACCTCTATTACTTCAATCCCCGGATCAGCAGGAGCCGCCACCGCGAGCTCTGCTTCACCGGAAGAATACATTTTCAGGTGATCAACCGTAGCAAAGGAGGCAATAAAGGCAAGAAGCATTACCGCAAATCCACCGGCCATCAGCCATTTTTGGGACAAGACACGTGCCTTTAACTCATTTTCCACAATCTGTTCGGGAATTTCGATTACCGACCTGAGTGAGTAATAAACACGCAGGGCAACAGCAAAAACAATCGCGCCGAACAGCAGCAGATAGCTGCCTGTCTTTATCTGCCAGTGGCTGTTGAAATAGGCCTTCCTCGCCAAAAGGTCGAGATGGCGGATGTCCTGTTTAAGTTCGAGGTTTCCGGGCTCTTTCGACAAGCGTTCAATCAGGATACGCATTGCCTCGCTTTCAAGAGGATCGTTCTTGCTCATCTGCCAGAAATTAAGCAGCAGCAGCAAGGAGACTGCCAGGCAAAATATTCCCGCCACAGCGGCAATGTTAGAGGAAAGCTTTATCTTTTCAAAATGGTTCATTTGCAGAATATTATTTAACGGGACAATAATCCATACACCGGCCACAGCTGAAGCAATCACCGGGGTTGGGCTGATAATCGTTGCGGCGCCGGTAAATTACCTGGTTCAATAACGTCATGGCTATCACCAGACCAATAAAACCTCCGGCAATGGTACTTCCAATATAAAACTTTCTCCTGACGATGCGGGCATCTTCCACCAGCGTCTCCATGGTCCGGCCGGAACCCAGGAACGTCTGAACATCCAGGTTGTCAGGGTCGCTTTTTACTTCCGGGTTGGCAATCAGCAGTTCGGCAAGGTAAATATCCTGGTTGGCCCTCGACAGGTAGGTGTGCGATTTCATGCCCACAAATGCGCCGGCCAAAACCCACACGGGCAGCAATACCGCATACACCAGAAACCGCCTGGCACCAGTCCTTGAGCCTGTAATTGCCTTCTCTTCAGAAGGATAATCGATGGCATCAAACGGACAGCTCGTAGTACAAAGCTTACACTGAATACAGTGAGATGGCGTGATGGTGAGATGCCACCTTGAGAATTTGGACATCCATTTCAGCAATACGCTATACGGACAAAAGAACCGGCAATATGGCCTGCCCACGAACATGCCCATCAGTAAGAACGAAGCGCCAAGTATTATCATGGTATAAGGCGCGTCCATGCGGTATATCCCCACGAAAGGGTCATAGCGGCAGATAATAAAATCGGTTCCGGTTGCTGCGTACAATACAGCAAGCGATAGGTATATGTAGGGAATGATCCCCAGTGTTTTGCGCAACCAGAAAGGCAGGCTGATGGGATGAACGATCACCAGATCCTGGATTACGCCCAAAGGACAAGCCGCGGCACAGAATGTCCGCCCGAAAAAGATGGTAAAAATCAGCGGCAGCAAAAAGAAAAGCAAGACTGCGACCGATATGGCGTACCCGACATCGGAAAAAGAGAGAGCAACATTTTGAACGGAGCCAACAGAGCAGATGCACCCTTCGCGGTAGAAACCAAAATAGAGCAGGGTAAATATCGAAAGCCACAGAATTCCCTGCCGGGAACGTTTGCGCAATGCCAGCCAGCTTGCCAGTGATATAACCACCAGCAAAACTATCACATCGAAGTATTCCAGAGCCATTGAGCGCGGTTCCGGGGCAATAACATCCGGTTGCTCATAACCCGACTCAAATTCGGGCTTCGGAAACCGCTGCTGCGCATTCAGAGGAAATGCAAGCAGCACATAGAGTGCAGTAAGTATATAGATCAGTCTCTTCATCAGAACAATTAACTTTCCCTGGTAAAACTTCCCTTGATTTTGTAGGGCACTTCGGCTTTTACCCTGGCAATGGCCTGCGACGGGCAAACCCTGGCAATGGCGCATTCGTTGCAGTTTACACATATATGGTGCATTATCTGCAGGTGGAATGACCCGTTTCCAAAAGCAGAGCATCCTTTGACACATTTGGCACAGCCGATACACAGATCTTCGATGATGTGGTATTCAAAGTAGGGCTCTTCAATAAATTTTCGCTCGATGGCAGCGGTAGGACAAAGCTGGTTTTCTCCGGCGGTGCTCAGTTCGTTGTAGCCCGCTTTAAAATAACCGCCGCAAAGGTCGCAATACCCGCAAAGGTCATAGGCATGGACGCATTTTACAGCCGATGGCGACAATACGCAGTCGGTGGCGCAACGGCCACACTGGGTACACTTAAAAGGGTCGATCTGCCAGACATAGCCATCTCCGGTTATGTGGCTGGCTGCCATTCCGGCTATACCGCCCAGGGATAGGGCAAACGTCAGCCGCATCCCGCTCCTGATAAATTCCCTTCTGCTCTTAACCTTCTCTGATGCCATATTGAATCAGTTTTATTTTTTCTTTCAAAAATTACTGCGGAAGATAACTCTTCCTGTAACCAGTTGCCTGGTCATCGCTGCAAGCTTTTAATTTTGAACAGCCCTTGCAATGAGATGCAATCTTGCAGGTACCCGATTTCTCAACCTGCCCGTTTACTGCGAGGTAACCTGTCACGGCGGCCATTCCGCCAAGGAGGAGCAGGCGCCCGCCACTTTTGAAAAAATTTCGTCTGTTCATAGTTTTATATCTTTTCAAATACACGGATACTTTTTTTATCAGGATCGCAGGCGTACACCCGTCCATCGGCATCGGCTGCCACATCTGCCACATTGCCTTCTTCTATAAATTTCGAAGGAGCCGCCACAACACCTACAAACTCACCCGAAGCCTTATACTCTTTAATCCGGAGAATTCCCTTTTCACTGGTAATAAAGTTGCCTCCGGGAAGAAAAGTAAAAAAGGCAGGATTGCAGCATCCTGTAAAGCCCTTCACGTCCGAGAATGTAGCAGTCCAATACCCCCTGAGGGTTCCGTCGAAGGTATAGTTCTCCAGGGCATGTTTACCTGGGTTGGCCACCCAGAAATCACCAAACTCATTGACAGACAAGTCGAAGCATCCGGATGGAACAATGAATCCGTGCAAGACATCGTCAGAAACCTTTCCCTCAAATTCAAGTACCTTTTCGCCATCCGGGGTAAACCGATACACCCTGCGACGGCCTGCATCGGCAATAAAAACCATGTTGTCGTAAACCGCAATGGATGAAAGGCGGGAATCCTCCGGAAAAACGGCCCATTCGCTCAGAGGGTTGCCTTCATGATCAAAGACCATAATGGACTGACCGGAAGTAACGTATATTCGGTCGCTGGTGACATCAACGGCCAGAGGCTGTCTCGGTAATGCCACATCGAGATGCAATCTTCCTTCAAGACTTATCGACTGAAGTTTTTGGTCGCCGACCACAAACAACCGGTTAGCATATAATGCGATGCCGGCAGGTTTTTCCATCTTAAGGTTAAAATTACGGGTTTCCTTATAGAGGATTTGTTCGGGATCAACCTCTTTGAGGCTTTCCATATCGTATTCGAATGGATTGGAAGGCCTTTTCCCCGGTTTATTCCGGGCAAAATCGCTTGCGATTACCACAACGATAATCGCAGCCAATGCGACCAGGAAAATAGAAATCCATTTTTTATTCATCTCATGAATTATTTACTTTCTCATATCAACGCAGACCATGGTTTGCGCATCCCTTAAAATCATATAGCCATCGGCCACTGCAATGGGCGCCCAGGCATCATGCCCGTCGGGGATCACCTGTGCATGTGCCAGTTCTGTGTATCCGGAAAGAGAGGGCTGCAAAATGAAGAGCATTCCATCATCGTTCCATAAATACATCTTATTGTCGGCAATCATAAATGGTCCGAGCCCAAAACGTTTTTCGGGGCCGCTTGACCAGACTATTTTCTGAGGATCGGAGGGGTGGACACAAACCATCTGGTTACGGAGGGTACCACCATCTTTTGGCATAATTCCGAAAAGGTGTCCGTTCCATAAGAGGGGAGTTTGCTGTTCACTGGCCATGCCATCCCTCGGGGCGTAATCACTCAGAATGTCTGCTGTGAAATTCCCGTTGCTCTCCCTGAGTTGGATCATCATCGCCCCTGCACCGTATCCGGCAGTGATAAAAATACGTCCGTCGGGCATGCAAACAGGAGACGGGGCAATCACCGATTTATTCCATTCGGGAACTTCCCACAAAACTTTTCCTGCATCAGGCCCGTCGGCTGCAATGCCGGCCAAACCGCCAATGGCGCTGTAGACATACATCTTCCTCCCTCCAAAGGTAAATGGCATTACCGAAGAATGCGACATTTTCCAGCCATTAGGATTGGGCGTTTCCCACAATTTTTCACCGGTGACCAGGTCAACGCCAATCATCAGCGCTTTTCCTGCTGTGGCAATCACCGCAACGTTGCCGTCAATAAGGGGGCATTGCCCTGTATACCATAACGGCACTTCCGTTTCATATTCTTTTTCAACATCAATTCCCCACAGGAAATCGCCTGTTTCCCTCGACAAGCACATCACATGGCAGCGTGGGCCCATGGAAAGTATGTGTTCTTCGGTAACTGCCGGAACTGTGCGTGACATGCCGTGGTTGCGCTTAATGGCAACGTTGTAGCCCCGGCGCCACATCTCATTGCCGCTGGTTAGCGAAAAGCACCTGAGCAGGTCGGCCCGGCCCTCCTCATCATAGTCGAGGATATAAACCAATCCCTTCCAGATCGCAGCCCCTGAATGACCTTCACCCAGCTCAACGGACCAGATAATATCCGGGCCTGTGGCACCAAACTGGTCTTTTAAAGAAATCTTTGATTTGGAGATATTATCGAAATCCTCGCCGCGAAAACGAGGCCAGGTTTCAGTCATTTCGGCATATTCAGTGCCAAATTCTTCAAAAATTTCACCGATGACAACTTCCTCATCTGCACCAAAGCCGGCACCGCGGTTGTCCAATCCCGGCAAACTCTCAACAAAATCGTTGGTTGGGTCCTTGCCCAGCCACCAGCTCAACGATAACAGCCCAAAAAATACGAGCCCCAACGTTATGTATTTTATTAACCTTTCAGGTTTCATATCCGACATCAAAAAAACTTCCGGTCTTCAGCCGGTTTTGTGTTTAAAATCGTGCAATTCCCTCCTCTATTTTGAACCCGGGATTATCTGCATTCAAATTTATTCATAATAATCCGGATGAGGAGAGGTTCATCCATGTATTTTACTTTTCCGCTCTGATATCATACACATTTACGACATCGCCGTGCCTTATGAAAAGCATTCCGGCATAAATGGACGGATGTGCCCAGTGAGGCCCATCCCCCTTTTTCATTTGAAAGGTGCTAACAATATCCAGTTTATCGGGATTGGGTTTTACCAGTGCTACGTTGCCACCGCGCTCCTCGTATATGTAAAGCATGCCATCGGCATATACTACAGCCCCCTTGGTGTGCCATTCGGTTTCCCAGTTGGTCTGGCCATCGGCCCAACGTATGGAAGCCCAGTTGCCCTTCGAATTATTCAGCCAGTTGGCGCCATACAAATGCCCGTCAACCAAAACAACCCCGCCATGGTGCACGTCAAGCACGTCGTTCTTCCATTTGACACTGATAGAGCGGCCATCTTCCGAGAGGCTGAACATCACTGCAATGCGGTCATATCCATTCGTGACGAATATTTCACCCTCCTTATACAGAGGTGTGTTGTTGTGCGCCCCGCTGCCCTGGCCTCCTGTGTGCAGGGGAACCATGTCGAAGTCCCACAGCACTTCGCCATTCGCCGCATTAATTCCGATAAGGTGATTGGCAGTCTGGGCAATGATAATTTCCAATCCGCCCCGTCTGATCAAAAGCGGGGATGCCTAAGCCCGCTGACCTCCGATACTGGGGCTCTTCCAGAGAAGGCTGCCATCTGATTTATTGATGGCAATCAGTGTGGTTTCATCGCCACCTGTAGTGTAAAATGCAGCCTTATCAGAGAGCAATACCGATTCGGATACCCCCCAGCGGTGAGGCTCTCCCTTAAAAACAGATTGTGCATCCTTTTGCCAGATGATGTCTCCGGTATTGGCATCCACGCAGGACACCATTCCCAGTCCGCCGACAAGGTAAATTCGTCCGTTCTCGATGGTGGGCGTCGACCGGGATTCAGGGTAACTGCGGTCCCAGGCCGGAGCGTAGGCACTCTCCCACAGAAGTTTTCCCTGCATATCGAAAGCCGACAAAACATCCAGTGAGTCGTATTTCAATCCTGTCAGGAAAATTTTCCCCTCGTAAACAACAGGCTGAGAGTACCCCTTACCGACTCCACTGAGGGTAAGAACCAGTTTCGGGCCATCACTGGGCCAGCTTTTTAACAAATCTTTATCCGGATATTTGCCGTCGCGGCCGGGGCCGCGCCATTGCGCTGTTATCTGAGATGTTACGGCCTGTGCAAGGAACAGCAATACGGCAATTAAATAAGTTCTTCTGAATAAGTGCATTGTCTTAATTGTTCTTTATGTCGTAAACCATCAAAAAATCACCATGCCTAAGGAATAATTTTCCGTCGCCAATAAACGGATGAGCCCAGTGCGGGCCAGATCCATCGGTGATACGGAACGAGCTGATCAGCTCAAACTTTTCGGGATTGGGCCTTACCAGGCCTACATTTCCACGTCTTTCCTCATAGAGATAAAACAGTCCGTCGGCAT
>CAYMXK010000060.1:10702-16239 GCA_964393915.1 uncultured Prolixibacteraceae bacterium | reverse complement strand
GGCTCCGCCATCACCTTCCAGACTCGAAATTCTTGACATCGAAACAGGAATGCGCAAGGTGGTCTATTCTTCTGAAAAGCACTTCGAAGCGCCCAACTGGAGCAGAAATGGAAAATTCCTTATTTTTAACCAGGAAGGAAGACTTTACCGGTTCGATTTAAAATCAAGAAAAATTAAGCTTATCAATACGGATTTTGCCACCTCCAACAACAACGACCATGGAATTTCTTTCGATGGAAAGATGTTGGCCATCAGTAACCATACACAGGTAAACGGAAGCCGGCAATCCATTATTTATACTGTGCCTGTTAAAGGCGGCACTCCTTCCAGGGTGACCCGGTATGGCCCCTCTTACTGGCATGGCTGGTCACCCGATGATCAGTGGCATGTCTATTGTGCCGCGCGGAACGGCGAATATGATGTATACAAAATTCCTGCATCAGGAGGTGAGGAAATCAGGCTGACCAACTCTCCCGGACTGGATGATGGTCCGGAGTATTCGCCCTGCGGAAAATATATCTACTTTAATTCGGTGCGTTCGGGTACCATGCAGATATGGAGAATGGCTCCCGATGGAAGCAACCAGGAACAGGTCACCTTCGATGAGTACAATGATTGGTTTGCCCATCCCTCTCCCGACGGGAAGTGGCTGCTGTTTATCTCTTACCTGCCCGACGTGCCTGCAGCCTCGCATCCGCGAAACAAACAGGTAATGCTGAGGCTGATGGCTGTGGATGGGAAGGATATAAAAGCTGTTGCCTTTCTGTACGGCGGACAGGGAACCATTAACGTTCCATCGTGGAGCCCCGACTCCAAAAAAGTCGCCTTTGTTTCCTATACTTATTGATGCAATTGCGATCTGCAGACAGTGGGTCAATTGCGATAATGGCCACGGCAGTAATCCGAATTGCTCCGGAGTTTGCGATATTTTCAGTTTAACCCATCAAGAGTTTACCTGGCAGGAGGCAAAATCATTTACCGGCAACTGCAAAAACCTTAAAAGCTAACTACTTTTTTGCTCTCTTCCTGTCGTTCTCATCCAGGAGGATCTTCCTCAATCGCTGCGATTTGGGTGTGATCTCAATGTATTCATCCGTGGCAATATATTCCATTGCCTCTTCGAGTGAAAAGCGGATGGGCGGACTAAGCGCCACCTTGTCGTCCGATCCGGAGGCCCGCATATTGGTGAGCTTCTTCGTTATCGCCACATTAACGGTAAGGTCATCCATCCGGGTATTTTCCCCGATTACCTGTCCCGCATATACTTCCTCCCCAGGGAAAATAAAAAATTTGCCCCTGTCCTGCAGCTTGTTGATGGAGTAGGCAATGGCTGTTCCGGTCTCGAGTGCAATCAGCGAACCGTTGCGTTTGATGGGGATATCTCCCTTCCATGGTTCGTATCCCTTGAACCGGTGTGCCATCACTGCCTCCCCTTCGGTAGCCGTGAGCATCTGGTTGCGCAACCCGATAATTCCTCTGGCGGGAATGAAAAATTCAAGGTGTGACCTTTCTGCCTTAACTTCAATGTTGGCAATCTCCGCCTTGCGCGACGTAGCCAGTTCAATCACCTTGCCGGCAAATTGTTCAGGTACTTGTACCGTCATCGATTCAATGGGCTCATGTTTCACTCCGTCAATCTCTTTGATCAGCACTTTGGGCTGGCCCACCTGAAGCTCATATCCCTCGCGGCGCATGGTTTCGATTAATATGGAAAGGTGAAGTATTCCGCGGCCAAATACCATGAATGTATCGGCGGAGGCTGTGTCCTCCACCCTGAGGGCGAGGTTTTTTTCCGTTTCTTTATAGAGCCTGTCTCGCAACTGTCTGGAAGTTACAAAGTTGCCTTCTCGGCCAAAAAAGGGCGAGTTGTTGGCAGTGAAAATCATGCTCATGGTAGGTTCATCCACCTGCACAAATGTCAATCCTTCGGGCTCATTCAGGTCAGCAATGGTGTCGCCAATCTCAAAATCTTCGAGTCCGAAAACGGCACAAATCTCACCTGCCTGTACTGGTTTTTTTGTTTTTTCCTTGCCGAGTCCCTCAAAAAGGTATACCTCCTTGATGGTGTTCTTGAAAATTCTGCCATCGCGCTTTACCAGCATTACCTGGCTGCCCGGAATCAGGGTTCCGCGGCTTACCCTGCCTACTGCAATACGACCCATGTAGGATGAGTAGTCGAGCGATGTGATACGCATCTGAAGTGTGCCTTCCTCGTGTTTCGAAGGCGGAATATGCTCGATGATCGTGTCAAGCAGAAAACTTACATCTTCGGCAGGGGTTTTCCAATCGGCTCCCATCCAGCCTTCCTTGGATGATCCATATACGGTTGGAAAATCGAGCTGGTCTTCGGTAGCGTCGAGGCTATACATGAGGTCGAATACTTTCTCGTGGGTCTCTTCCGGGTTGCAATTGGGCTTATCTACTTTGTTGATTACCACTACCGGTTTTAGCCCTAATTCCAGCGCCTTCTGGAGAACAAACCGTGTTTGGGGCATCGGACCCTCAAATGCATCCACAATTAGCAAAACACCATCGGCCATGTTAAGGACACGCTCAACTTCTCCCCCGAAATCGGAGTGGCCCGGAGTATCTATGACATTGATTTTTACATTTTTATAATGTACTGATACGTTCTTTGCGAGAATAGTGATCCCCCTTTCACGCTCGAGGTCATTGTTGTCGAGAATGAGTTCCTGCATCTCCTGGTTATCGCGAAATAGTTTAACCTGGTAGAGAATGCGGTCTACAAGGGTGGTTTTTCCATGGTCAACATGGGCAATTACTGCTACGTTCCTGATTTCTTCCATTTGTTTCTTGAATTGGGCTGCAAAAATAGAAAACGATTTTTTTGTCTGATTGTTTTTGGACTTTACATGGCCAACTAAACCAAAGTCTTAACACAGAGTGATTTTTTTTGTATTTTAGGCGTCAAAACCTGTAAGGATGAAACAAACTATTTTGGCTTTAGTTCTGTCTGCCATTATTTCAACTGCTTTTGGCCAATTAACCTGGACTCACCTCCGTGGCGACCATCTCGACGGTCATGCTTCAGGAGAGCATTACCCCGTTAAGTTTAGTGAGGGGGAGAACATTCTCTGGAAAACACCCATTGAGGGGCTTGCCTGGTCTTCTCCTGTCGTTTGGGGCAACCAGATCTGGCTGAGTACTGCCACCCGGAACGGCGAGAAAATGGGGGCAGTATGCGTCGATTATGCCACCGGAAGGATCCTCAGGGAGATGACTTTGTTTGAACCGCAGGTGATCCAGCGGATCCATGCCACCAACTCCTATGCCACGCCAACGCCTGCCATTGAAAAGGGCCGGGTATATATCCATTATGGGACATACGGCACAGCGTGCATTAATACGGACGATTTTTCGGTTATCTGGACCCGCACCGACATGAACTGTGAACATATGCAGGGCGCTGCATCGTCCCTGTTTTTGTACGAGAATATGCTGATCGTGCATATCGAGGGAACAGATGTGCAGTATATTGCGGCGCTCGATAAAACATCCGGAGAAACCATCTGGAGAACCGACCGGCCGCGCGAGTTTTACGAGGATATTGCCCCGGTTTACAAAAAAGCCTATGCCACTCCCATTGTGGTTACTGTGGAAGGCCGCGACCAACTGATCAGCAATGGTGCCCAGATGTGTTTTGCCTATGATGTGCATACCGGTGAGGAGTTGTGGTCGGTGTGGTACGGATACGATTCAACTGTGGGAATGCCATTGGAATACGGCGGACTGGTCTTTTTTAACTCAGGATGGATTTTTGAAGAAAATGTGCCGAATTATGTAAAGTTTTTCGCGGTCGATCCCAAAGGCAGGGGGGATATTACCAAAACACATGTCAATTGGCAATCATCGGTAGATATTCCCCAGATTTCCACCCCCGTTATTGTTGATGGTCGCATCTATATGGTCCACGAAAGGGGTGCCCTGACTTGCGTTGACGCCCTAACCGGGGAGGTAATCTGGAAAGATCAACTTCGCGGCCAGTTCAACGCTTCGCCCATTTATGCAGGTGGCAACATCTATATTCCCGAGGTGCGCGGCACGGTCTATGTCATAAAACCAGGCGACAGTTTTCAACTGGTGGCCGAAAACAAATTCGAGGAGACCATAAAAGCGACTCCGGCTTATGTAGCTGGCAACATCATCCTCAGGACAGAAAATAATCTTTACAGAATATCAAGTAAAAAATAATAGGGCCATGAAACGGGTCAGGAGCTATCGCTCACGATTTAAAATACTGATATATCGTGTTTCAACAGACCATTAAAAACAAAACAATTATTGACATGAGCAAAACAATTATTCTATTTCTGATTATTATGTTCACTCTTCCGGCCATGTCTCAGCCGGATGGTTTTAATTACGACGAAAGCAAAGTGCCCAACTATACTTTACCTGACCTGCTGGTCTTGCCTGGCGGAAGAAAAGTAAAGTCGTTAAAAGTATGGGAAAACAAAAAGCGTCCCGAAACACTCCGGATTTTCGAAGAGCAGGTGTATGGCAAAATCCCCGGAGACCTTAAAATGACCTCCTTCAGGGTTATGGAAGAAAGCGACCAGACTCCATACGAAAATGCTGTCAGAAAACAGGTTGAAATGCTTTTGGAGAAGGATGGTAAGGAGCTTCGGGTTGAAATACTTATATATCTTCCGAAAACCGCTGAAAAAGTACCTCTTTTCCTTGGCTACAACTTTTATGGAAACCATACCATTACCGAAGATGTAAACGTGATCATCAGCAGGTCCTGGGTGCGCGACAACCCGTCGTTCGGGATAGTCCACAACCAACTTACCGAGCAGAGCCGCGGGGTCCGCGACTACCGCTGGTCTGTTGCCGAAATCCTGAAAAGCGGCTATGGACTGGCCACCATCTATTATGGAGATGTGGATCCTGACCGGGATGAATTTTCGGATGGTGTACATCCGTTTTTATACCAGGATGGCCAGACCCGTCCGCTGCCCAATGAGTGGGGAGCCATTTCGGCCTGGGCATGGGGATTAAGCCGCGCCATGGATTATTTCGAAACCGATCCGGCGATAGATGCCTCCAAAGTGGCTGTTATGGGCCATTCTCGTCTGGGAAAGGCCTCCCTTTGGGCCGGGGCTTCCGATCAGCGGTTTGCAATGGTGATTTCCAATAATTCGGGTTGCGGTGGAGCTGCCCTCTCAAGGAGAAAATTCGGGGAAACAGTAAAGCGGATCAACACCAACTTTCCGCATTGGTTCAACACCAACTTTAAGGCATACAACGACAGCGAGAACAATCTTCCCGTTGACCAACACAAGCTGGTTGCGCTGGTGGCACCCCGTCCGGTATATATTGCCAGCGCCGCCGAAGACCTGTGGGCCGATCCGCGGGGCGAATACCTGGCAGGCTATTACGCTTCACCGGTATATCAGCTCTATGGAAAAACCGGACTTGCAGGCAGGGAGATGCCTGGTGTTCATGAGCCGGTCATGAACCATGTCGGATACCATATCCGTGCAGGAAAGCATGATGTGACTGATTATGACTGG
>CAYMXK010000060.1:0-10602 GCA_964393915.1 uncultured Prolixibacteraceae bacterium | reverse complement strand
GAGCCAACGTTTAAGGGCAGAACCTGGAACGGCTTCAGGGTGGAGGGATTGCTGCCCAATTCCCGCATGGTGCAGGGCGTTTTCGATGATCTTAACCCCGAAACAGTGGATAAATGGAAATATCCCGATACAGGTAAGTGGAGTGCCAAACGCAATACCCGTGAGTTCATCGAAAATATGCCGACATGGAGGCAACATGGACTCCTTTCATTTACAATTAATTTCCAGGGTGGCAGCCCCGAAGGTTATTCGCGCGTGCAACCGTGGGAAAATAATGGCTTCGACCAGGATGGAAACCTGAGAAAAGATTTTGCCCGCCGGATGGAAAAAATTATACGAAAAGCCGACGAATTGGGGATGGTGGTGATTCTTGGTTATTTCTATTTTGGACAGGACCAGCGGCTCAGGGATGAGAGGGCGGTAATTAATGCTGTTGACAATGCCACCAACTGGGTTCTCGACAAGGGGTTTACCAATGTAATTATCGAAGTGGCCAATGAATGCAACAACCGGGCGTATGATCACGACATTATCAAACAGGACAGGGCGCATGAACTTATTGAAAGGGTAAAGAATACAGAGAAGAATGGGCGCCGCCTGCTGGTATCGACCAGTTTCAATGGCAACACCATGCCGCCCGATGAGGTGGTCAGGGTATCTGACTATGTTCTGCTCCATGGCAATGGCGTGCACAAGCACGAGAGGATTACCGAAATGGTCGGGTTGGTTCGTGCAATGCCTTCCTACCGCTCAAAACCCATTGTTTTCAATGAGGATGACCATTTCGATTTCGATAAACCGGCAAATAATTTTCTGGCTGCCACAAAAGCGTATGCTTCCTGGGGATACTTCGATTACAGAATGAAAGACGAAGGATTCGACGAAGGCTATCAAAGTGTTCCGGTAAACTGGGGCATTAGTTCCGGCAGGAAAACCGGCTTTTTCAATAAAATGAAAGAAATATTCGTGGATTAATTTTCGTTCCCCGAAGGAATATTGATGTTGCCGATATTGGTCACCTGGTAATTCTTTACTGAAAATTCCTTTCCGGCATTGGTGCTGATGTCAGTTGCCAGCATTCTGGTTTTCTCGCCCGATTTTTTATCGAGTGTTTCCGACTCCATGAGGTAGCCCCATCCCATTCCCGATGAAAATGTGGCTGCACTAAACAGCGTTCCGAAAAATTCGCGTGTCTTAATATCCAAATCTTTGGTTATCCAATACCAGGCTTCCTGTTGCTCTTCCGGATTGTTGTAATGAAATTCATCACAACTATAGCCTTGAATTTTCTTTGTTTTGCCTGTTTTGGAAACATAGGGATTCAATGTGGTGAATTCACTGTTGTCGGTTTCTTCCTTTGTCAGTTCTTCAGTTGCTGCATTTTCATCAAGCATAAAGTTCAATCCATATACCAAACCGGTTTTTTTTCCTTCTTCTTCTGAGAGAATTATGGAGGCTTTGTTCTTAAAGTCGAGGATAAAAACTCCTTTGCCTTTGTTGCCTACGTCACCTGAAAGCACCTCGTAGGCAAAATTCATGTCCTTGGGATTCATATAGGTGATAAATTCGCCATCACTGATCTTTTTCCCTTTTCCATCGATCGTTTCAATGTGCATCTGGATTTTTGTGGAGAAGGAATAAGCCTCATCATAAGGAACAGGTTCGCCTGAAACACCGATCCCTTTCAGGATTCCCTGCATCCGGCGCTGGCTTCGTTCATCGCTGGTTTCCTGCGTTTTTTTTGCCGACTCCTCCTCCTCTTTTTTAAGGCTATCCTCTATTTTATCAAATCCTTCGTCGATTTTCTGATCAACTTTCTCGTCAATTTTTTTCTCTGCCTTGTTTTCAAGCCTTTCTTTTGCTTTATTGGCTGCCCTTTCGAGAAGACTTTGTGAGCTGACTGTATTTGTTGTGAAAAGTAAGAATAACAGAATCAGATTAAGAACAGTAAAAAATTTCATAATAGTGGGTTTTTTGATGGTTGAAAAAAATATGGTCTCTGCTAAAAAGATATTATGTTGCAATTTACGGCAAGAATTATTAAAAATCAAATATTTATTTGAGTATTTTACATATTCTGTCTGCTGGAAATCTCTATTGAAAAAACAATGAGGTTGGCTGAAAAGTCCATTTAAACCGCGAAGAACGCAAAGAAGGCGCAAGGGTCGCAAAGCTAAGTCATTGTTCTTTTTAGCGTTGAGTATGGTGCAGAGCACCCCAAATATTTGTAGGGATGGGTTCAATGTGTCGTTAAAGGTGCAGCGCACCCCTCATGAACAAAGTGATGCAAAATTCTGAAAGTTAAAGATCTTTTTTTGTCAGGGTTGTACAGGATACTTAATTCGTGTAAAAAATAGTAATTTGCAGCCTTTAAACCATAAGACGTTTACTATGAATCACTCTTTTCTTGCTTTTGACATTGGTGCTTCGAGCGGCAGGGCAATCCTGGGCACGCTTACCGACAATAAACTTGAGTTAACCGAAGTACACCGTTTCTCCAACCAGATGATGCAATTGCATGGCCATTACTTCTGGAATATTTTCAGTTTATTCGATGAACTTAAGACAGGCCTGAAAAAATGTTTGAAAGAATTTGGCATTCAGCCCGAATCGGTGGGCATTGATACCTGGGGGGTTGATTACGGATTGGTAACGCCTGATGGTTACCTCGCCGGCCTTCCTTTTGCTTACCGCGATCATCGCACAGACCATATCATGCCCGAATTCTTTAAAATTCTCGATCAGCAATCTACTTATCAGTTGTCGGGATTACAATTTATGCAGTTCAACACAATTTTTCAGCTTTTTGCCTCTGTGAGAGCCCGTCACTCGGCGCTGGATATCGCCAACAGCCTTCTGTTTACCCCCGATTTATTAAGTTTTCTGTTTACCGGAATCCGGAAGAATGAATATACGATTGCCAGCACCTCGGCCCTCCTCGTGCCCGGCAAGCCGGAGTGGGAGCCTGAATTGTTCAGGGCGGCCGGAATACCTCTTGAACTGGCAGAAGAGATTGTCCTTCCGGGAACCATACTTGGCCCCTTGCTGCCTGAGGTATGTTCAGAGACCGGTTGCGGTGAGATCCCCTGTATTGCCGTTGCATCGCACGATACTGCTTCGGCGGTTGCTTCGGTGCCAGCTTCGGGAAACCATTGGGCTTATATCAGCTCCGGCACCTGGTCGCTCATGGGTGTTGAAAGTCCGGTGCCGGTGGTTTCGGAAAAAACGCGGTTGCTTAACTTCACCAATGAGGGTGGGGTAGAAGGCACCACCCGGCTTCTGAAAAACATCATGGGGATGTGGCTCATTCAGGAGTGCAAGAAGATATGGGATGCCAAAGAGAGACTTACCTGGGACTCAATTGTGGAAATGAGCCTTACCAGTCAGCCCTTTGCTTTCCTTATCGATCCCGATCATCCCGGATTTCTGAATCCCAAAAATATGCCCGAGGCCATCCAGGAGTTCTGCAGGAGTACCGGACAGCTTGTGCCTCATACTGAAGGGCAGATTGCCCGTTGCATATACGACAGTCTGGCGTTAAAATACAAATACACGCTGGAGCAGATGGAGGACGTTGTGGAATACAAAATCGAGAAAATCCATATCATCGGCGGTGGTGCAAACAACCAGTTTTTATGCCAGCTAACTGCCGATGCTACCGGACTGCCTGTTCTGGCCGGACCGGTTGAGGCCACTGCAATAGGTAATATCCTGATGCAGGCCCGTGCGCTGGGATACCTTCATTCGCTTGAGGATTTGCGTCATGTGGTCGCCAGTTCTTTTGACCCTGTTTTATACGACCCCCGGCAAACCAGCAATTGGGAAAAGGGATATCTGCGTTTTAAGGAGATTGTTGCCAAAGGCAAAACCATTTCACATGCCGAATAGGTGTGAAGTTGTCAGGTGAAAAAAAAACTGGCTTTTATTTTAAAAACCGTCAATTCAGAAGTAAAATATTCTACCGGGAAACTTTTCTGAACTTTACGGAACCATCCTGCAGCATCCCCTGCAGTTCTGCAAGCAGTGCCTGCTCGTGGCGGTCAATTATTCCGTCTTCACCGGCCATGTTGATGATTTGGTCGTATTCCTCATGGGTAATTACGTGATCTTGAATGGCGTGCTCTATCATTTCCCTTAAGCGGGCCGAATTTTTATGGTCCATATGCATTGTTTTTTTTCCAAAAATAGGAATCAATGTCGTTTAATAAACAAACATAGCAAAAAGGAATGATTTTATTGATGATTTGACAATAATAGATCTTTGAAAAGTTTGTGATGTGATTAATTTTGTAAAGTTATATCTTTATGACAGTTTCTTCTTTTTTCAGTAAAAAAGATAAATATGAAACCAATACTAATCATTCTTCTGCTCAATATTTTTTTGTCCGGGTGTAATAGAAATAATATTAATAGTCCGTTGGAAGAATTTAATTCAGAAGTCATTCTGGTAGCCAATGTTATTGACATAGATAAAGAATTGGGATTTCCAGGGGTTATCACTAATTCTCCGCAATATCTAATTTTACAAGATATTTCATTACAAGACAACTCATATTTCATTATCATTGACAAACATAGCGGGCTAACTATCAATAATTTTGGAATTAAAGGAAAAGGACCTAACGAACTTTTACACCCTATAACATTAGATTACCTTTATGACAATAGAATTGGTATCTATGATGCCATTAATATGAAATACAATGTCTATTCATTGGATAATCTTATTTCTGATCATACACTTCAAGTTGAAAAACAAGTTGATGGGAACATCCAAACACCAATTCAGGGTGACCGATTTATGAAGGTTGTTTCAATAAACGATTCATTATTTGTTGGAATGTGGAGCCACCCCGAGGGCAGGTATTGTTTATTTAATGATGAGAAAAATGTTAAGAAGTTATTATATCCAAATTTTCCATACGACAAAAAACATGAAAAAGAAAGTAGATATATTAAGAGTTTTGCTTTTCAATATAACCTGAAATTAAGTCCGGACAGAACTAAACTTTGTGCCGCGTCTTTATCATGCGGCCATCTTGAGTTATTTAATATTAGTGGAGATTCGTTGATAAAATATTTAGACAAACTTTACTATCTCCCATTATATGAGAAACTTCCTTCAGATAAAGTTTTAGGAGCCGTATTCTTTAAAGAATCATTACCTGGCTTTAGTTATTTAGATGTGACAGATGAACATATATATCTTTCTATTCCATCATCAATAAAAAAAGATATTGTACATCAAGTTGCTGTTAATGACTACATCTTAAAATATGATTGGGAGGGTAATGCTATAACAAAGTATAAGGTTGACAGACCAATAGGTTTTTTTACCGTGGATGATAGAAACCAGAAAATTTATGCAACAACAATCGATACGAGTAGTTATGAACCTAAACTAGTCTATTTTGATTTGAAGTTTTACTAACAATGGACCAGTTGGAGTTTCCGAATCTGAAATTATTGAAAAGAAAAGTTTCATATATTTGTAAGATAATTATATATGAGATGAAAAGTATTTCGAGAGAACTTATGGGCGCATCTGCCATCCCGATAATCTTATCTGTTTTAAAAAATGGCGACAGTTACGGTTATGAAATTGTGCAGCGGGTAAAAGAAATGACCAGCGGTGGCATTACCTGGAAGGAAGCGAGTATTTATCCGGCGTTGAAAAAGCTTGAAGGCGACGGCATGATAAAATCCTACTGGAAAGTTCAGGTAGGCGAGCGGCCGAGGAGATATTATACCCTATTGGCGGACGGCGAAAAACAGCTTGAGCAAAACAAACACGAATGGGAATTAATGCAGTCGGTATTTGCAGTACTTTGGAAACCTGCCACATAAATATCAGCGATGGAGAGCACTACCGGGTTCAACCTTCAGAGACAGATAGCCATATGGGCAAATAGAATAAAATCGGAACCGACTGTTACAGAAGCTGATGCAGAGGAGCTTAAAAGCCATTTACTTGATTTAATCGACGACCTGAAAGCCTCCGGTCTGGATGAGGAAGAAGCTTATCTGATCGCTTCAAGGCGCCTGGGCGATGATCAGGTATGGAGTGAAGAGTACCGGCAAGGAAACAATCCGATTATTCAAATGCGCAGATCACTGATTATACTGGCCGGTGTATTGGCATATTTTCTTTGCTATTATTTTATTTTGTCAACATCGAAATTGTTGTTGATATCTATGCTGTTCAAAGATGTGAACGGACAATTGGCAGTAGAATGGGTTTTTCGGTACCTGATAATTTGGCACTTTTTAGTGCTTTTGTTTTTAGTAAGCATATTTTTCCTCGAAAAAAAAGCTATTGCATCTATTGAAAAGATTCAGCTTAACCCCCGTCATAGCATGATACTTTTATTAACTACCATCTTTTTTGCACTGGCAGATACGTGTTTATTTCCGATAGCAAAAGGAATGATGGGTGCAAATATCCCCCTCAAAAGCCATCTTTATCATCATTATTTGAATTTTGATTTTAGTTTCCCCTTAATGATCAGCCTCGGATTTATTTTTATCTATTACAGGTATTATAAAAAGGCAAAAATTTAGTTTTATATGTTTGGAATATAGGTTTAAAGATTTTATATTGCACGTATATATATAATCCTTTGAATCATGAAAATCATTAATTCTTATTAAGTAATAATAATGAGAAATAGAATTATAATACTTTTTTCTACGTTGCAGTTGTTTATCATTATTCTTGGGTGCAGTAACGAACAATCCGTAGTCAACCTATCAAAAACAGTTTCCATTAATCCGAAATCAAACCATCTGTTGAACCTGTCTGATGCAATTGAAGTAGTTGATTTAATATTTTTTGAAACCAACCAAAGTTGTTTAATCGGGAAGATTGATAAACTCAGATATTATGATGGAAAGTTCTTCATGTACGAGCAATTTGGTTCGAGACAAGCATTTTGTTTTAGCGATAAGGGTAAATTTCTTTTTCAAATAGGTGCAATAGGGCGGGCAGAGAATGAGTATGTTACATTAAGAGACTTAAACATAAACCACTGGAAGGACAGGATAGAGATTTACGACATAAACCGCGACCTGATTCAATATTATGACTTTAATGGCAATTATATTGGTAAAGGAACCGTGGGGAGAAAAACCAGGCATTATGCGATTATTGACTCATTGCATTATGCATTTTTCAACGATGGGGAGTATGATGATTTGCCATACAATATATTTATAACACCGCAGGAAAGGTTTGAAGTGTTACAACCTGGTGTGCCATTCCAGGGACAGAGGGATATTATGAACAACGTGAACCCTTTCTACGAGAGCGAAAACGGCGTTTTATTTGCCTTTAGTCTCAATGATACCATATTCTCCGTTACAAGCCAGGGAGCTCAGCCTAAATATATACTTGATTTTGGTAAAGAACGCATACCCAAAGAGGTTCTTGGTAAGGATATGAAAGAGATTGTTGGGTTTCTTATGGACAAAACCGTACCAGGGTTTGTCAGTCATTTAGTCGAGAATTCCCAATATATATCCGTTTCGTATTCTTATCAGATTCCCAACGCGAATACGGTTTTTATATCTAAAGATAAGCTCAGTGTGTTAAATCTTTTCGAGCCGGTGAACGATATAAACTACCTTCCTTTTAAACCACCGTATTGCACTATGGATGATTTTTTTGTGTCAGTTATACCCGCTTTTGAAATATTGGAGATCTATCGGGAAAAGGAAATACAGTATCAACAGGCACCGGAAATGATTAATACCGAAGCATTCACCAGGCTCAAGAATATCGCTGAAAAAATTAATGAGAATGATAATCCCGTATTAATGATTTACAAAATGAAGAATTAATTTGAAAGAATTTAAATCATGAATAAGTTGTGCTTCTTTTTTCTTTTTTCCATCGTTATTGGAATGAATGCATGTAATAATATTGAGCAGAAACATGAGAATATTCCAACTATTCATATCGACCCCAATTTAAAAGCAATTCCTGGCTCGGTATCGGAAATTCTAAGTGATATGTCAGTTGTTAATTTGGAAACAACCTCAAACAGCATAATTGGGAACCTTTCTAACTTGATTTTTGTAGGTAACAAGAATATTATATGTCGGTCAGAAAAACGCATTATAATTTTCGACAATCAGGGAAAGTATTTAAATAAAATTGATGCAGTAGGCAAAGGACCGGAAGAATACACGACTATTGTCAATGCCTTTTTTGACCCTATTGAAGAATATATTTATATTGTCGATTATAGTGATATTAAAATATACGGCATTGATGGAAATTTTATTAGATCTTTATCCCTACCTTTATTTTCAGGAGGTATTTACAGAAAGAGTAATGGAGAGGTAATAATTGTTCACAAACAATTGTATAACAAGGAAAACAGGGACATGCTTTCGCTTCTTGATACATCATTCACTATTAGCTATACGTTCAAATCAAAGAATCCTGATGTTTGTATAGATGTCCAACAAAATTTATTTTTTGCAGGAACTCCCTACGAAGTCAATGGACGTTTATTTTATGTTGAACCTTTTGTCGATACCATATATGAAATTATTGACACAGTATTAACCCCTCATTGGATTATAAACTTGGGAGATATTGGGTTTAAGACAAAAGATGGTATTAATGTTTCTAATTATGAAAAAAGGGATAAAATACCCCCTATTGCATTACATGAAACAGAAAAATATTTTTTCATGGGCTATACGTATAACTATGCCAAATTTATAAGTTTGTACGATAAAGAGCGTAACAAATTTATTTTTCATCAAAAATACACAAAAGAGGATTTTCCTGATGAAGCAATACCGATTTTTGGCTTGAATAATGATATTATAAAAAATGCTCCTTTCTTCTGGCCCCAATATACTCGCGGTAATATGATTGTTAGTTTGGTTAATCCTGTATCATTAAGTGATAAACAACTTTTAGAATTCAATTGTGAAGCAGAAGACAATCCTATTTTGTTTGTTGGTATTTTAAAATAAGTTCACTGTAACTATACTTCGTACAATAATTGAGAGGCAACAGCGCCACAATATATAAGTTAATCGATATTTCTTTATAGTTTTGGGTAGTTTTGTTTGTAAAAAACTACAATCAGTTATGGAGAGCAATACCGGGTTCAACCTTCAGAGACAGATAGCCATCTGGGCAAATAGAATAAAATCGGAACCGGCTGTTACAGAAGCTAAAGCAGAGGAGCTTAAAAGCCATTTACTTGGGTTGATCGACGACCTGAAAGCCTCAGGTCTGGATGAGGAAGAAGCTTTTCTGATCGCTTCAAGGCGCCTGGGCGATGAGCAGGTATGGAGTGAAGAGTACCGGCATGGAAACAACCCTGGTCTTCAAATGCGCAGATCACTGATAATACTGGCCGGTGTATTGGCATATTTTCTTTGCTATTATTTTATTTTGTCAACATCGAAATTGTTGTTGATATCTATGCTGTTCAAAGATGTGAACGGACAATTGGCAGTAGGATGGGTTTCGCTGTACCTGATAAGTTGGCACTTTTTGGTTCTTTTGTTTTTAGTGAGCATATTTTTCCTTGAAGAAAAAGCTATTGCATTTATTGAAAACATACAGCTTAAACCCCGTCATAGCTTGAAGCTTTTATTAACTACCATCGTTTTTGCACTGGCCGACACGTGTTTTTATCCGATAGCAAAAGGAATGATGGGTGATAATATTCCCCTTCATAACAATCTTTATTCCAGCTACAAGTCTTTTAATTACAGCTTTCCCCTTCTGATTTGCCTCGGTTTTATTTTTATCTATTACAGGTATTATAAAAAGGCAAAATTTTAGTTTTATATGTTTGGAATATAGGTTTAAAGATTTTATATTGCACGTATATATATAAATCTAAAAATAATGAAATAGTGATGCTTTAGTGATTTTAAAAATTTAACCTATTTGTCATTATGAAAGAAGTTTTTTCCACATTTAAAACCATTTTTATAAAAACAATAGCATGTTTGATGGTCCTGACGGTTTCATGTCGCAAAACGACTACTCCAGTAATTGAATTGGAGTATATAAAAGGTTTTGATGAATATACGAAAGAGATATTTATCAATAAAATAGCCGATATAAAGTACTTCGAAAGCAAGTACTATGCTGTTGATATTGCAATTGGAAGTGTGTTTGTATTTAATGATTCTTTTAATTTGATAGGTACATTAGGGAAAAAAGGCAAGGGACCTCAGGAGCTTATAACACCGGGAATTATCCAAATTACTGAGGAAAATATATTTATTGCCGACATTAGCGGGAACTTTATTGATTGTTATAAAAGAAAAAATATGGAATTTTCTCAAAGGATTCATATTCCGACCGATTATAGGTTACCCCGGAAAGAATTCTATGCTGACGATTCCTTTAATTTTTCTGTTATTCAAAGAAATGAGGCTGGAATAGGAATTGGAATGTTTAATGCAAACAACAATTCAGTAAATCCTTTTTCAGGATTTTCATGCAATGACATTAAAGAATCTTTATCAATATGCAAGATATCAGAAGATATTTTAGCTGTGGTTCCGGAATTTTCAACAAGCATAGATCTTTTTTCTATATCAAACCACACCTGGATAAAC
>CAYMXK010000059.1:1765-16307 GCA_964393915.1 uncultured Prolixibacteraceae bacterium | reverse complement strand
TCCCTGGTAAAAATATTTAAATGTTGTGGATTATTTCTATAATTTCCGGGAATGGAAATAGTCGTTAAGATTATCTCTTCATTTTTCTAACGAATTTCTGTAACCTACATAGTTCACCTTGGGTGAATGTTGAATTATCCATACTATTGAATTCCTGGGAGAGAAGGAGAGATTTTCATGTACTGAAATAATCTAGTGCTGAACTTTATATATTTCCTGCCAAATCAACATCATACATTTGTGCAAACGCCTTCACCTTTCTTGCATCCCCCCTGTCACCGCAGAAAAGGATAGGATGAGTTCCCTGATAAACTTCAGAGACGTCATCCGCTTTATCTATTTCTACCAGCACCCGCGTGGCACAACCTCCCGTAGGAGGCGATTTTGGTGATTCGATCACTTTTCCTGTCCAACATGCCACCTTTTTTTCACCACTCAGGTATTTTGTCAGCATGACCGGCTCTCCTGAGGTCCACTGAACGTCCATGGCAGCCGTTTTGGGAAGTTGATGGAAAAAAGGCCGGACCAGATAATCCTGTTCCGGACCATTGGGACCCTTCAACTTTGTGGCGCAGGTACAATGGGCGGCAAAATAGTGGTTGTTGCTTGTATCAAATTCAGGATTATGCATGAACCCCGCCCTCTCAAACAACCAACGTCCAAGCATTTGGGTTAATGTTCCATCAAGATGATTTTCACATCCGCAGGGGACAAGATTTCCGTTATTTATCGAAAAACTCAGACAAGGTTTACGATGTTTCAGCATCAGACACTGGATGGTGATGGCATCGGCCCCGTATTTTTCCATAATTTTATTTACGGCATAATGAGAGCGGATTCCCTCAATAAAATAGAGATCATCCACATCCATAACAGATTTTGCATCTTTTTTCAGCTTCATGGCTTCCTTTACAATATTGCGGTCCGCTTGGATGGAATCAAAAAGATCATTAAACTCTTTTGTGGACACACCAACAATTTCAGTATGCAAAAACTCTTCCCTGCCCTGCACCATGGCCTCAGTCTGATCCGACACCCGTAACAGCCTGCTCTGGGCAAGCATCTTTCTTGCACGCACAGCCAAAAGGCCCCGTTCTATTTCATCCCAGTTTTCAATAGAGTGGATGTAATAGATCCCTTTGGTCTCCCTCAGTTTCAAAGGCGGAAGCTGGTGGTTGGAGCCAACTGGCTGATAAACTATTGCGGCAGGTGCAGCCTGGGTGGCTATGTCAAACGACCAGCCTGAAAAGGTATTCCAGAAATTGACCACCAATACAGCGTCCACTTTCTCCTTTTGGGTTTCCCCGATAAACTCATCAACTTTGGCCCGCTGATAGACAGCCTGGGGGGCAAAATCAGCCACTACCCCAAGTCTGGCTGCAATTGACCCGATTTTTGAGGTAAAAACCCTCTCCTGCATTTCCGGCTCAAACTGATTTCCCGGCCAGGTAAACCAATGCTCGGGAGCCCAGCTGTCCTCATTTTTACCTTCGTTTACCACATCAGCAGGCGGATACAAAAAAACAACCTTAACCCTGGCAGGTTCCTTTTTTAACTTTGCCAAAGAGTTATCTGCTGAACTTAAAGAACTTTCATTAAATAAAATTCCGGTCCCCATCGCGCCATATCCCCCCGCCATAGCAAGAGAAAACAGTCCCGAAGCCTTGAGTGTTCTGTCAACAAATTGACGGCGGTTTATTCCGCCCGGATTGCATGAGTCACACATAATTTCTATTTTGAATTAAATGATTGTCGATCCAAGTCTTCAATTGAATTTACAGACAGTAACTATTTCAATTCAATGATTTTAAAAATCTTACTTTCAACAATTTCCTTAATTTCGAATGCAATTCTTTTGTATTCTAAAGTTTCCCTTTCATCTGGAATATACATAAATCCTCATTGGCTTTTAGTAACCATTGTTTTATATAATCTACAGTGGCCTTATTCATAATGCAACTCCTTCTCTTAGAACTTGTTTAAGAATGTGTCAAATTTCTATCTAAGTCATTTGTGAGCCTTGTTGAAACCACATAAAAATAATAATTCAAATAATACATCCGACAATCATATAAAAGAATAATGATACCGGGAATCATTATGTCGGAACCAACGGATTTACCTTTATCTGTCCACCAATTACTCCATCCCTTATCGGGCAAATAATCATTCATCATTAATAATTAACAAATTTAAGGGTTTTTTATTCTGATATTCAACCTAATCATTACTTTTGCGCCCTGATTTACTGTTTAAACACTTAAACGAACATCAATTTACATTTTTTATTAAAATCTTGAGTATGACGCAATATCCAAAACTGGCATTAACCCTCCTTCTAACCCTTTTTACATTATCTGTCTTTTCGCAGAAAGGCGAGTTCACAGGTACCATCATTGACGGCACTTCCAGTGAGAAAATCCCTTTTGCCAATGTCAGCGTGTTTAACGAGGACCTGACTACCCTTATCGGAGGTACCATCTCTGATGAAAATGGAAAGTTCAGAATCGGAGGCTTTGCACCAGGCGGATACAGCGTGGTGGTATCCTTTATCGGTTACACCACCGACACGCTGGAGACCATTCAGGTAACCCCAAATAATCTGCTGGTAAACCTTCAGGAACTAAAACTCGCCCCTTCCGTTTTTGCGCTTGAGGCAGTTGAAGTCAGGGGAACAGCCACTACCACCAACCGGCAGATCGACCGGCAGACCTACCGCGCAAATCAGTTTGAAACTGCAAAGGGGGGAACAGCCGTGGACCTGCTGAACAAGCTGCCCTCCGTATCGGTTGATCCCACAGGCAATGTTTCGGTCAGGGGAACCACCGATTTCATGGTGTACCTCAACGGCAAGCCTACCCAGATGGAGGCTTCAGTTTTGCTGGGGCAAATTGCCGCCAATTCCATTGAAAGCATCGATGTAATCAGTGTACCCACAGCCCGGTTTGACGCGCAGGGTAAAGGGGGAATTATCAACATCACGACCAAAAGAACCGGTCAGGACGGACTTTCGCTCTCGGCAAACGGATTGTTCGGTGGTGCCCCCTGGGGTAACCTGACAGACAAATACAGCGATTTTTTACTGAACGATGACCGTTCGGGTGGTGGTATCAATCTGGTTTACAGGAAAGAAAAATTAACGCTCTACGGAGGACTCAGTTTCAGCAACCGAAATATCAACGGATCCCGTACGGGGGATGCCCGTATCCTGCAACCCGACGGAAGTTATTACCATATGGTAGCTGCAGGCGAGCGTCCCGAATGGTTCAATAACCACTCGGCCAATGGCGGATTTGATTACCTGGTTTCCGACAACAGCACCCTCTCTGGCTCCTATTTCTATGGACAGCGCAAGGAGGGGAGATCTGCCTACTATGTGTACAACAACTTTTTCGGGGACATCAATAAAAATCCTATTGCGGGCATTGACCCGCAAAACCACTGGATATACAATCCCAATACCGATGAACGCGTAGGGATCTTCCACACCGCCAACCTCGACTACCTCATGAAATTCGACAACAATAGCCAGATGGTAGTCTCGCTGCTTTTTGAGCAATCAGATCTGGGGAGGGAACTGAGTAACCAGGATTTCCTTTTCGACAAGGCAGCCGATAAAGTGGGCAGCCTCAGCCGCCAGTTCCATGAACAGGATGATACGCCGCTAAACGGGTACCGGTTTACCATTGATTACAACAAAACCCTCGACAACGGAAATTCAATAGGAATTGGCTTTCAACCATCGCTTATAACACAGCAGGGAGGATTTTCCTATGATACCCTCAATGTGCAGAACAACATTTGGGGCAGCAATGCACAGTACAACAACAACGTAGATCTGTCACGCGCAGTGTATGCCGCGTATGCCGACTATTCGGCGAAGCTCGGAAAGGTAAATCTGCTGGCAGGATTGCGGTTTGAATATATGGACCAGACCCTGGAACTCGAAAATCCCAATTATCTCGACATCTTCAACCGGCCATCCAAACCGGTCTATGACACCCGTCAGCTGGATGTTTTCCCCACCCTCCATATGAAATGGGAACTGAATGAAAACGACGCGCTCATCCTGGCAGGCAGCCGCAGGATCAGCCGCCCTCCAACGAAAAATATGACACCCTTTCTCTATCGCCGCCACTACGAAGTGTATGAAGTCGGAGATCCTGCCCTGAAACCTGAATACCTCACCAACCTGGAAATGTCGCTCGATAAAAAATTCGGAAAACAAGGGGTTACCCTTACCGGGTTCTATAGGGGTACCGACAATGCCGTTTTCAGGGTGAATACCATATACCAGGCTGAGCAGGTACTTATTCGCAGTTACACCAACGCCGGAAAGGTGCAGGCCCTCGGGGTTGAATTAAACACCAATCTGTCGGCCGGAAATTTCGCCAAATTTTTCCTGGGTGGCTCTTTGTACAACTTCAAGGTGCAGGGTGACGTGTTCGGGTACCGGGAGGACAACCAGAGCACCAACTGGAGCCTGAAAGGGAATATGAACCTCGTGCTGGCGAAACCTCTGAAGTTCACTGTCGACTTCGACCTCAAATCGGCAACGGTCACTTCGCAGGGGAGAAACGATATGCTTTTCATGTCGAATGCCGTGCTTAACTACACCCCGGCAAAACTCAAAGGATGGGATTTCAGTGTGAAAGCACTCGATGTGCTCAGCACCAATATAGTAGCCTTAAATACCCGTGCCTTCAATGCACAGGGCAATCAGATCTTTTATCAGGAAGTGGAATACGACCGCTTTGGACCTGTTTTTGAACTAAGTACCTCCTATACACTCAACATGAACGGAAGGTCGGCGAAAAAAGCAGACAGCACTTTCGGAAAAGAGCAGTTCTGATGACGAGTTAAAGAGAAAACCCGGAAAATTCTGTCATAAGGATTTTCCGGGTTTTTATTTCAGCCTCAGCATCCCCATTCCGTTAGCCTGTAATCAGCTCCCCCTCCATCGAGAAATCGGTGGCTGAAGTGATCTTTAAATCAACGAATTGTCCTACCAAATCCTGGTTTTCCGATGCAAACCGGACGATCAGTTTTCCCTCGGTAAGCGAGGAGAGAAAGCCCTCTTTCCGGTCGTTGCCGCGGACCAAAGCACGGACGTTACTTCCCACAAGTTTCCTGTTGTTGATAAGGTTGTGCTTTCGCAGTTCATTGGTCAATACCTGTAACCGGCGCTTTTTCTCCTCCAGGGGGATGTCATCCTCCCAGCGGTGGCTGGTGGCTCCAGGACGGGGAGAATATATGGCCGTATAAGACATATTAAAGGCAAACTCCTCCATGGCCAGGCGGGTGTTTTCAAATTGCTCTTCGGTTTCGCCCGTAAATCCAACAATGATGTCGGTAAACAAGGTAGCCTCGGGAATAAGCTGGCGGATAGACTGCACAATGCTGCGGTACCTGTCCATGTTGTGTTTCCGGTTCATCCTCATCAGCACCTTATCGTCGCCGCTCTGCATGGGCAGATGAATCTGTTTGGCTAACACCCTGTAGGATGCAATGGTCTCAATCACCTCCACATTCATATCCCTCGGATGGGGTGAGGTAAAATAGACCCAGAATTCCCTGTTCAGCCGGTTCCCCAACTCACCAATCTCCCTCAGCAACTGCGCAAAACTGATCTCTTCCCCCTTTTTATCCAATCCGTATGAGTTTACATTTTGTCCGAGCAAGGTGATCGATTTATATCCTTTCTCCACCAGTAATGCGACTTCACCGATAATATCCTGAGAAGGACGTGAGACTTCACGCCCCCGGGTGTAGGGCACGGCGCAAAAGGTACAAAACTTGTCACACCCATTCTGAATTGGGATAAATGCCTCGAAATCTGATTTGTATGAAGGTTTTACATTCCAGAACTCTTCGATGTTGACGTTGTGCGGATCTATGCCTGATTTTAAATGTGCAGGGGTTGTAATTCCATACTGGCTGATCAGCTCAGGCAGCTTTTGCAAATCCTTCATCTGAAAGGTAATGTCAAAAAGCTTGAGCAGTTTCTCATGGTCGCTGGGTAAAAGACACCCCGAAATAAAAGTGACCAGATTCCTCTTGTTCTTCCATTTTTGCCATTTGCTGATGCGGGAGTATACCTTGTCGATGGCTTTTTGCCGCACCGAACAGGCCAGGATTCCAATCAACCCGGCCTCCTCCTCATTGTCGGTCCAGCTGTATCCCGATTCCTCCAGCACTGACGTAACCCGCTCGCCGTCTGATAGGTTCATCTGGCATCCTAACGTAATTAAATGATATTTCATCTTATTATAAATAATCAATAATCAATAATAGACTTCCGAATAAATATCCCCCGCCGGAATCCCTTTCCCTTTCAGGATGTCAAAAACATCATAAATCATCGCACTGCTCCCGCATAGAAAACATTGCGTTCCCGGTTCAATATCCAGTTTCGGCAAATACCCGGTTACCCTTCCTGGTACCTGGCCATTGGCATCGCCCGATGTGCATAAAATTACTCTATGGGGCTCATAATCTGCATGATCATATGCCTCATCGATGTAACGGACTCCATGAACCAACCGGTAATCAAGCCCAGTAAAGGTACGCACAAAACTATGAAAAGGACTGATTCCCGTTCCGGTGGCCACAAACAGGAACTTTTTCGACGGAAACATCTCCGGATGAAACCTGAAAAAACCAAACGGACCCTCCACTTCAATAGAAGCACCGGGAGTCAGCTTTTTCAGACGACCCGAGACTTTGCCCCCTTCAATTTCCCGTACCAGAACCTCCAGGTAATCATCCTTTTCGCCGCTGTAAACGGAGTATTCGCGCTTCTCTGCAGATCCGGGGTACTTCAATACGATAAACTGCCCGGTCTGAAACTGCAAATTCTTTCGCTCCAGGCGAAGCACAAATGTTGTACGGGTTAAGTTTCTAACTGCTAATATTTTATGTTGTTTCAACTATTTATAATAATTCTAAATTAAAATTAGCGCAAATTTATTAATATTTCCAATATAAGCCACCACAAATATTGCCGGGGAAATAGGTACTGCAAAATCAGGATTAAAAAAACGCCAATACATTAACAGCCCGGCAGCGGATTCAAAAATCACGCAACCACCGGCTGGCTGAAGCACCGACAACTATTATTTTCGACCAGCCTGTTTCGGAGTTACCAATTTAGTGTTAGCTTTGAGTGAAAATTATATATCCTAAACTTTTTACCATGAAGAATTTATTTATACAAATGTTCATTCTACTTGCAATTTTCACTTCCTGCAGCAATGAACAAAACGACTGGGAAGACCTGTTCAACGGGAAAGACCTTTCAGGTTGGGTTGCAAATGAAAACACCGAAAGTTTTAAGGTGGATGACGGTCTCCTGGTTTGTTCAGGAGACAGGAGCCACCTCTTTTATGAGACGGACCGGCCATACAAAAATTTTGAGCTGATTGCTGAAGTGAAGACCATGCCATTGGCCAATTCAGGGATCTATTTTCATACCGCCTTCCAGGAGAGTGGCTGGCCCGGCAAAGGCTATGAAGTGCAGATCAACAATACCTATCAGGCATCCGGCAATCACCGGGAAACAAGAAAGACCGGCAGCCTCTATGCAATCCGGAATGTCTATTACCAAATGGTCAATGACAACGAATGGTTTACCGTCAGGGTGAAAGCTGTGGAAAACCATGTCGAGGTTTTTATAAATGAGTTGAAAGTGGTCGACTATATTCAACCCGAAAATCCATGGAGAAGCGAAGGGATCAAAGACCGCTTACTCAATTCGGGCACTTTTGCCTTGCAGGCCCACGATCCAAAAAGTACCGTTTATTTCAAATCAATTAAAGCCAGAAGACTTCCTGACGCTGAGAAAAAACCTCTTCTGACAGAAAAGGAGTGGGACGACACGGTAACCAGGCTGATGGCTTCAGGATTTCCCTTTGTGGATTACCATGTGCATCTTAAAGGGGGACTCACCCTTGAGCAAGTGCTGGAAAACTCCCTCAAACTCGGGATCAATTATGGCGTTGCGCCAAATTGCGGACTTCACTTTCCGGTCACCGACGACGTCTCACTGGCTGCCTATATGGATACTGTTGCCGGACAACCTATCTTCAGGGGAATGCAGGCTGAAGGCAGGGAATGGATCACCCTCTTTTCGCCCGAAGCTGTGGCCAAGTTCGACTACGTGTTTACCGATGCCATGACTTTTACCGATCACAAAGGCCGGCGCAACCGCATCTGGATTCCGGAAGAGGTATGGGTGGACGATAAACAACAGTTCATGGATCAGATGGTGAGCAAAATTGAAGCAATCTTCTCGCAGGAACCGGTTGATATTTACGTCAACCCAACGGTTCTTCCTGATGTACTGAAGCCGGAACATGACCAGCTCTGGACAAAGGAGAGGATGGAACGCGTGATCAAAGTACTGGCTGATAACAATATAGCGCTGGAGATCAATGCCAGGTACAAAACACCATCCGCGGAAATGATTAAGATGGCAAAAAACGCAGGTATCCGGTTTACCTTTGGTACCAATAATACCGGCAGTGACCTGGGCCGACTGGAGTATTGCCTGGAAATGATAGAAGAATGCGGACTGACCCCCAATGATATCTTTATGCCTAAACCACATGCGCAGAAACCTGTCCTGGTAAAAGGCCTTCCCGCAAAAATCACAGGCTAAAAAATTGTAATAAACATCCATGAAAACCCAATATATATTTATCCTGATTCTGACACTTTCCTTGCTGACCTGCGCAGAAGCTGGATCTGCAAGGCAATGCGATTCCTCCTCGTCAGGAAATGGCACCGAAAAGACAGAATTGAAGCTTTTCAACGGAAAGAACCTCGACGGCTGGTACACTTTTCTCAGGGGCAAAGGCAGGAACAACGATCCCAACAAGGTATTCACGGTTCAGAAAGGGTTGATCCGCATATCCGGAGAAGAGTTTGGCTGCATAACCACCCATGAGGAGTTTGAAAATTATACAATTACCGTTGAATTCAAATGGGGTGACATTACATTTGCACCAAGAGCCGACAAAGCAAGAGACAGCGGGTTGTTGCTTCACTCCGTTGGTGAAGACGGGGGTTCGGCCGGTATATGGATGCATTCCATCGAATGCCAGATTATTGAAGGCGGAACGGGTGATTTCATTGTTGTTGGCGATGGAAGCGAAAATTTCTCCATTACCTGCCCGGTTGCTCCCGAAAAGCAGGGTGGATCATTTGTCTTTGATCCCTCCGGCAATCCTGAAACCATCAACAGAGGCCGCATAAACTGGTTTGCGCGTGATCCGGAGTGGAAAGATATGCTTGGATTCCGGGGGGAAAATGATGTTGAAAGAAAGGCGGGAAAATGGAATAAAATTGAATGTATTGTGAAAGGCGGGGAGATAACCATTTATCTCAATGGCATTTTGGTGAACCATGCCATGAACGTAAAACCCCGGAAGGGACGGATACAAATCCAGTCAGAGGGCGCTGAAATATTTTTCAGGCGGGTGGATCTCAAATTCTTATAGAGTTCAAACGGCGGATGAATGCCGGTCACAAATATAAAAGCCGCCCCATCCAGGAGCGGCTTTTCTGTAATATTTCGGTACTCTGTACCTCAAATTCACCATAATCCATTTTCTACAATTCCGAATTAATCGGGATTTGCTACTCTGTAGCATCTGCCAATGGTGCAGCGCACCCAAATATTTGTAGCGATGATGGCCCTAAATATACCAGTTGATCAATTGCTCAAGCAATTCCTGTTTGCCACTCACAAGGGCAGGTTCCCCGACAATTTTGGCATTGTCGTAGAGATCGGTAAGTGTCAGTTTACCAGCCTCAAACTGGGCACCTTTGCCAGAATCGAATGATGAATAACGGTTTTTCTTCATTTTCAGATAGTCCGAATCGGTCAGGATCTTGTCTGATATGACCAATGCACGGGCAAATACATCCATCCCTGTTACATGGGCAATAAAGATATCCTCAAGGTCGGTAGAGTTGCGCCGCGCCCTTGCATCAAAATTGATACCGCCGGTGGAGAAACCGCCCGACTGAATAATCTCGATCATTGCTTCGGTCACTTCATAAATATTGGTAGGAAATTCGTCTGTATCCCATCCGTTCTGGTAATCACCCTTGTTGGCATCAATCGAACCCAGCAGTCCGTTATCGGCCGCGAAGCGAAGTTCATGGGCAAAGGTGTGACCAGCCAGCGTGGCATGGTTCACCTCAATATTGAGTTTGAAGTCCTTGTCGAGACCATATTTTGCCAAAAATCCCATTACTGTCTGGACATCAAAGTCATACTGGTGCTTGGTTGGCTCCATCGGCTTGGGTTCAATCAGGAAGGTACCTGTGAAACCCTGCTTGCGGCCATAGTCACGTGCCATGCCCAGGAACATCCCCAGGTGGTCGAGTTCACGTTTGGTGTCGGTATTGTGCAGGGTCATATAACCCTCACGTCCTCCCCAGAACACATAATTCTGGCCGCCCAGGGCGATGGTAGCATCAATGGCATTTTTTATCTGCACGGTAACGTTGCTCACCACGTTAAAATCAGGATTGGTAGCAGCTCCGTTCATATACCTCGGGTTGCTGAACACATTCGCGGTACCCCACAAAAGCTTCACTCCCGTAGATTCCTGGCGCTCTTTGGCATAATCCACCATTTTTGCCAGACGCTGTTCAATTTCAAACACAGAGCCGTCTCCTACCACATCGGTGTCGTGGAAGCAATAGAAAGGAGCGCCCAGTTTGGTGCAAAACTCAAACGCTGCGTCCATCCTGTCTTTGGCATTGTCCATCTTATCAGAAGCTACGTCCCAGGGAAATTTCTTTGTGCCGGGTCCGAACGGGTCACCACCATCACCGCACATCGTGTGCCAGTAAGCAACTGCAAAGCGCAGGTAATCTTTCATGGGTTTGCCTGCCACTACCCTGTTTTCATCGTACCATTTAAAAGCCAGCGGATTTCTCGATTGCGGCCCTTCGTACTTAATTTTCCCTATACCCGGGAAAAACTCTTTGTTTCCTTTGAAAAAATCCATGTTTATAAATTTTATAGATTGTAATAATGTAAATGTCAATTAGATATTGGAGTTAAGCACCTTCAGCCAATTGGAATAGGCAGCTTCTGTTTGCGCCTTCCTTGACTCATCGGGCTCTATGGTTTCCAATTTTTTGAGGTTGGCAAATGCTTCGGTAAACCCGGCATAAAAACCACTTCCCACCCCTGCTCCGCGGGCGGCACCCACCGATCCGTCGGTATTATAGAGTTCAATGGTGGCGCCGGTTACATCCGCAAGGGTTTTTCTGAACACCGGACTCAAAAACATATTGGCTTTCCCTGCACGGATAACCCGCGGGTTAATTCCAATATTCTGCATGATGTCCATGCCATACCTGAAGGAGAAAACAATTCCCTCCTGGGCTGCCCTCAGGAGATGCTCCTGCCGGTGGATATTGAAATTCAGTCCTGAAATTATGGACCCGATATCCTTATTTTTCAGTACCCGCTCTGCTCCGTTACCAAAAGGCAACACCGACAACCCTTCTGAACCAACTGGGATAGTTGCGGCAAGCTGGTTAATTTCGTCGTATGACAGATTCGACGCAGTATTTTTCCTGAGCCATGCGTTGAGAATTCCCGTACCATTGATGCAGAGCAAAACTCCCAGTCGCGGTTTGGAACCACTGTGGTTGACATGGGCAAAGGTGTTTACCCGTGAGGCGGGATCAAACCTGATCTCTTCACTTACGCCATACACTACGCCCGAAGTTCCTGCTGTGGCAGCCACCTCGCCCGGATTAAGCACATTCAGCGAAAGCGCATTGTTGGGCTGATCCCCGGCACGGTAGGTGACGGGTGTTCCGGGCGCCAATCCCAGCTCCCTGGCAGCTTCAGCCGATAACCGGCCCTGCTCTCCGAAAGTCGGTACAATCTCAGGAATCACCGACTCATCAAATCCGTAGGAATTAAGCACAAGTCCTGCCAGGCTGTCTTCCCTGAAATCCCACAGGATTCCTTCAGACAAACCACTCACGGTAGTCCGGATTTCACCGGTAAGTTTCATGGCGATGTAATCCCCAGGAAGCATGATTTTATAAATTTTCCTGAAATTCTCAGGTTCATGGTCTTTCACCCACTTTAGCTTCGAAGCAGTAAAATTTCCGGGTGAGTTGAGCAAATGAGAGAGACACCGCTCTCCGCCAATATCACCAAAGGCCTTGTCACCAATTGCCGCCGCACGGCTGTCGCACCAGATGATCGAAGGCCTGATTACTTCATGGTTTTTATCCACCACTACCAATCCGTGCATCTGGTAGGAGATGCCGACAGAATTGATGTCGGCAGGATCAATGCGTGAAACGGCCATAACTTCGGCCAGGGCAAGTTTCAGGTTCTCCCACCAATTGCGGGGTTCCTGTTCGGCCCATCCCGGTTGCAGCGCCATTATCGCCATTTCCTGCCGCGGATAAAACGCCGAAGCAGTCATCTCCCCTGTGTGCCCATCTATCAGAGAGGCTTTTACTGAAGAACTTCCAATATCAAAACCCAATAAGTACATGATATAATATATTTTAAAAGTTTATACAATTCAATCTGTTCTGTTCTGGTATGTTTCGCAAATATAGATGGTTTTGACATTACAAATGCATCTCAAAATGTACTTTAACATTTTTTTACATCGACGAACGCAACTTAATGCGGGTAGGAACGGTGAATGACACAGGTTCACCGCTGTTGGCAAAAAAGGCTGCTTTTTCACCCATCATTTCAAAATCGGTGGATATCACCGTAATGCCGTTTTTCACATATTTCTTCATAGGTGTATCGTTGTAGGAGATTACCCCCGTTTCGCGGCCAGGTTCAAACCCCTTTTCCTGACACTGGTCAAGCAGTCTGGCAAGAGTTCGGTCGCTCACGAGAAACCAGAGCTCACCACGTTCGACTGCAAAATCGTTCTGGTCATTGATTACTTTGTGGCTGATGCCATAGTCATTGCAAAATTTTTCGAATTGCGTCACCACATCTTTGGGATGGAAGGTGAAAGGTGGATAGTTGAGCACAAATCTGTCGTACTTTTTAATCGCTTCCACATTCTCTGCAAAAAGTCTGTAAACAGGCTCCCCAAAATCCTGCGATACCCTGGATACATTGGCCGGACAATGAATATCCCAGTCGATGACCAACAATTTCTCAGGTGGGATTTTCCCGATTATACCTGGCACACGGGGATGGTCAAAATTCATTACCACATAAGAACTGTATTTGCCCAGGCTCTCTTTAATGATGGTTTCGAAAACATGGATATTGTAGTGGTGAAAGTGAAGGTCCACGCTGATGTCGTTTCGCAGGTGATCACGAAACGAATGATAGAGCACCTCCTTGTAAGCCTTGAAAGTATCGAGAAAGAGCAGTACCCTGGTAAATTTTCTGGCCACAAAATAGCCACGGTTGGGCACCGATTCCACCACCCCGCGCTGCTTCAGCTCCGCATATGCCTTAAAGACCGTGTCGCGCGAGAGATTGCAATCCTTCATCATAGCATTCACGGATGGAAGCATATCCCCTGGCTTTAACTGATTCTGGCTGATGGCATCCATCACTGCATCCACCAACTGCTTAAACTTCAGGTTGCGTGAATTTTCATCAATAATTAACTTAATTCCGGGCATAAAAATCTGTTCTGTTCTGTTTTTCAAATGTACATTTTTTTCTGCAGTTCTCTCTTTTGTTATATTTTTACAAGGAAAACAATAATCAACACAGTATGGTAAACTATGATGAATTACTTGACCTGGTAAAAAAGAACCGGAGTTACAGAAGGTTTAATGAAGAAGCCCGGATTCCGGATGAACAGATCCGTCGTTGGATTGAACTGGCCCGCAATTCTGCTTCGGGCAGAAACATGCAACCCCTGAAATATGCCATTTGTAATCATGAACTGACAGTGGCACAGATCTTTGAACACCTTGCGTGGGCAGGTTACCTTAAGGAATGGAGCGGCCCGGCCGAAGGAGAGCGACCTGTGGCCTATATGGCTGTAATGAAGGATAAATCACTGAGCGAGAACATCTATTGCGATGACGGCATTGCCATACAAACGATCCTGCTCGGTGCAGTAAGTGACGGTTTCGGTGGGTGTATCATTGGCTCCTTTAATAAATCGAAAGTGACAGCCATCCTGAAACTGCCCGATCACCTCGAAATTTTATGGATCGTTGCACTGGGAAAGCCCGTCGAAAGCGTGGTTCTTGAAGAGCTGGAAGGAGATGATATCCGCTACTGGCGCGATGAGGAGCAGGTTCACCACGTTCCAAAACGAAAGCTGGAGGATATCATATACGTTGAATTGAACCAGGCTTAAAAAAACACTAACCGGGATGAATTATCCGCCATCCGATACAGCTGGCGGAGGATGGTGGAGCGAACCAAACATGGCGAAAGGAAGTTCAGCGGAGCTAATTCCAACCCGAAGCACCGGGACAAGTAGTGACCACTAAAAATTCCGGAACATCAACTGGAATAAGACCGCTTATCCCCGCCTGAACAGTGCCTTGA
>CAYMXK010000059.1:0-1755 GCA_964393915.1 uncultured Prolixibacteraceae bacterium | reverse complement strand
GATGACGGAGGATGGTGGAGTGGAACAACATGGCGAAACGAAGTTCAGTGGAGCTGATTCCATCCCGATGCACCAGGATAAGTAGTGACCACTAAAAATTCCGGAACATCAGACGGCAAAAAATGCTTATCCCCGCCTGAATAGTGCCTTGATTATCATCATGGCCATTTTGGGATTTTCTTTCAACCTCCGGGTGGAATATCCGAACCATTCTTTCCCGAAGGGCACATACACCCGCATGCGGAATCCCTTTTCGATGATCGAACCACGAAGCTCGGGTGTTACACCGTACAACATCTGGAACTCAACCTCCTCCCGGGGAGTGCCGTATTTCTCAATAAGGTTACAGGCACCATCAACCAGAAATTTATCATGGGTGGCAATCCCCACATAAATTCTGTTTTGAAGCATATATTCCAGGGTTTGCAGAAACTGTGTGCGAACCTCATCATATCCCTTCCAGGCAATCTCCTTAGGTTCAATGTAAATCCCCTTGCAAAGCCTGAAGTTCAGGGGTGCCCCGGGAGAGTGCATGTCCATCAAGGCTGAAAGGTCGGCAGGGGTACGCCGGAGATAGGCCTGCAACACCAGTCCCACGCTCAGCGGAAATTCAGCCTTTAAACGGCGGTAAAGCGATATCTCCCTGTCAACACATTGCGAATCTTCCATATCTATGCGGACAAAGCTGTTCCGCTCTGCAGCCAGTTTAACCACCTCCCGGAGGTAGGCATAACACTTCTCTTCATCAATCAGCAATCCAAACATGGTTGGCTTAACCGAAAAATTACCCCGGATGCCCTCTGCCGTAAACCTGCTTACAATTTCGAGATAATGGTTCTTATTTTCAAAAGCTTCTTCTATCTGTTTTATAAACTCACCCAGCAAATCTACTGTTACCAGTATTCCATTCCCGTTAAGCTCCCTTGCTGCCCTTAATCCGTCTTCGAGTGATTCCCCGGCGATGTAACGCTGCGAAAAGATCCATACCAGCTTCTTGGGCATATGGGGTAATATATTGGCAATTAACTTGTTGATCATGTAAGATAAATTTTTTGTTTTCAGAATAAATAATAAAGCTGCGACAGGTTAAAAATACAACCCCAACGATTTAATTTTCAATGATGTTTATCAGAATGAGTTTATGATTTTATGCAGGTTTTGTTATTAATATTCTGCTGTTCAGGATATTTAAAAAATGTGAAATAATGCTGCTGCTTAGAATGAAAAAATTATCTTTGCCGGGTCAAAAAATTTGTTTGAAATGAAGGGAACATCATTAATTGTTAGCATTGTTTTATTTGTTGCAGTATTGGTACTTTACATTTTGCATTTTACTGGTGGAAAAACGCCGGAATTCCTCGATGCAGGTGAGTCATCAGTATCGGAACGTATGGAAGGCTTGAGGATTGCCTACATAAAGTCAGATTCTCTCATCCTGAATTACGACCTTTCCGAAGTTTTGCACGATGAGTTTATGAAGCAGCAGAACGCCTACACGCAGGAATACGGAGCCAGAAGGCAGACATTCGAGCGGGAAGCTGCTGAATTTCAGCAGAAACTTCAGCGCGGTGGCTTTCTTACGGAACAGAGAGCGGTTCAGGAACGCGACCGGCTTGTGGGAAGAGAGCAGGAAATATTAAAACTCGACCAGGATCTGTCGACCAAGCTTGCTGAAATGCAGTCAACAAACAATCAACAACTCATCGACAGCCTGTTGAATTACCTGAAAATATACAACGCAGGAAATAAATACGA
>CAYMXK010000058.1:0-16424 GCA_964393915.1 uncultured Prolixibacteraceae bacterium | reverse complement strand
CGGGTTTTACCTTTATTACAGCTCCCTTACGGATGACAGAATCAGATGCTGACTTTGATTCCTTTTTTTGAGTACAAGACCCTGTAAGAAAGAGGATTAGAATCCATATAATTAAAGTAGGCCTCATAATATTTTTCTATAAATTCTCTGAATAAACTTCAATCTCGGCAATAGCTGCCATACTACCTTGTCTGACATCCGATTTACACACCAGGCGAATATATTTTCCATTTACCTTTTCGTTGAATTTGACTTTTTGCAGCACCGGATTATTTTCGATATTGCTAAATGTACCTCTTGCTACAGGTTGCCCCCAGTTTTTACCGTCTTTGCTGCAATAGAATTCATATTCAAAAATCATCCCTTGTTTTTCTCCATCCTGTCTAGGGAGATATGAAAAACCTCCAATTTCTTCAACTTTTCCAAGATTAACAACGATTTCTCCTGATTCAGATACAGCAAAACTTTTAGGATTGTTGTCAACAGCATTTTGCATGGCAGGAATCGTTTTCCACAACTCCCTTGAAATACCAATTTCTTCGGTGATAATATCGGTTGAATATTCACCCGAATCGGCTTTGGCAAAATAATGGATTTTACCTCCCCCGGGCAATAAAATTGGAGATGTATATACTTCAAAGTCATTCACTTGCGGTTCAGTTAAAAGGGAATAAAAAACAGAAGCATAATTTATTGTGTCAAAACTTATTGTCCCGTTTAATCCCACCTTCAGAACCGGATCGTCAATCAACAAAGGTGCATTGTAAAGGCCAATCACTGAGAGCGTAATGCAGGGAGCGTTCGTTTTTAAAGTCAGTTTGGCCCTGGTTGTTGTTACCTCATCCAAACGCAATACACGTTTATAACCCACCGTGGTGCCAGCTGCAATTTTCTCCAGCTTTCCGTTTTTTTCAACTTCAAAACTAAATTCACTAATCCGTTGACCCAGAGCTATGTATTCCTGCAAAAGCAAGCGGTTAAACTGTGCAGGCTGGTCGAAGCGGATATCAATTACCGCTTCCTGTACATTGTCATCTGTAGCCCAGTAAGATTCTTTATCTGCATCGGCACATTTTTGAATATTGAAAATACCGGCATTCTCTCTGGTATTGCTGGCCGAAAGACTTGCCCTGGCAATGAGGTTATCGCTGAATTCACGATCACGCTGATTTTTAAATTTAAGCAGTGCTTTAACATCCGATTCCTGTATCCGGCCACTTGGGGCGATGGCAATCCCAAGGTTGAGGGGCGACCCGCGACCTATGGAGGTATAATAAAGGTCCATTAAGTTTGATAGACTTCGTGGCTGGTGCCCGGTATGAAAATACCAGGCTTTGGGCCAGAGTAGGGTAGTGTTCACTTCGGCAGGAATCCACTCCGGACCGCCTTCCTCACCCGTTCCGAGTTTTTTGGTATATTCCTCATCCGTTTCTCCGGGGTATTTCCCTTGAGTATCAATTGTATTCCAATTGGTTTCACTTCCTATTCCGGCTTCGTTTCCCACCCAGCGGGAACCAGGGCCGACATCACTGAAGATTATTGCATCTGGCTGGTATTTATATACCAAAGAAAAAATGGAATCATAACCATAGTATGTTCTGCGGTCTATGTTTCGTCTTTCATTGGCTCCACCGTAGTACCCTGTTCCCCCGTTTGCACCGTCAATCCAAAACTCAAAAATTTCACCATAATTGATCAGGAGCTCTTCCAATTGATTATAGTAGTACTGCACGTATTCTTTACGCCCGTATTCCGCATGATTCCGATCCCATGGCGAAAGGTAAACACCCAGTTTTAAACCATATTTCTTGCACGACTTTGCCAAATCACCAAGCACATCGCCCTTTCCTTCTTTCCAGGGGGTTGCCTTAACTGAGTAGTTGGTATATTTACTGGGCCACAAGCAAAAACCGTCATGGTGTTTCGCTACTAAAATCAAACCTTTCATTCCTGCTTTGCTGGCCGTTTCTGCCCATTGGTCGGTGTTTAAATCATTCGGATTAAAAATTTCCGGATTAACATCTCCAAAAGCCCACTCTTCTTCGGTATAAGTGTTCAGGCCATAGCAAATCAGGCTGAAGTATTCCATTTCATGCCATTTTAACTGTGCTTCTGACGGAACTGCGCCGTATGGTTCAGGTGGGGATAGCTGTTGACAACTGAATATGAATGCGGTTAGAAGAATTAGAATAGTATGCTTTACTGAATTCATAATCAAATATTTAGCGGGCAATCATTTTACCCACTTCTGTTAACGTTTTTACATCAATGTCTCTCAATTTTCCTTCGTAATTTGGCCCCACATTGATTGAAAATATATTCCCGTATTTCACAGCACCCAGGTAATCCTGATAGATCTTTTCGGCCGGGTGTACTAAATCGTCCCATTTGGGGAGTGAGTAAAACCACATAGCCCCTCCCTGACGTCTCGATCCATCTTCCAGGGTTTGGGGCAGGAGAGGATAGGTGAATTCTGCAACCAGGTATCCCTTGTAAGTTGATTCAGCTTCTGCATTATATACAGTTGCAGTTGTATCACCAATATGACCCGGCCTCCCCATTTCACGCAAATTTAACCTCCCGGCAGGTTCTCCATGGTTAAATCCGACAAAACTATTGGGTTGAAACTGATGCACCCATTCCACGGTTTCCTTATGATTTAAACCCCCTTCTCCAACGGCGTGATCCATCCACCAAAATTCTATTGGTCCGTATTGTGTCAGAAGTTCCTTGAGCTGAGCTTTTTTCATTTCCGCATTTATGCCTGTGCCAAACCTCAGGCCTTTACCATCCACAGCACCCGGCCAGTTCCAATCGCCTTCTGAAAAATAGAGTGCCAGCTTGATACCGTATTTGTCGCACGATTTACGCAACTTTGCCAGCACATCAACCCCCAGCGGACTGTTGGTCACTTTCTTATCAGTGGTTTCAGTATCCCACAAACAAAAGCCATCGTGGTGCTTAGTCAGGAATAAGATATAGCCCATTCCTGCATCTTTGGCCACTTTACACCACTGATCGGTGTCAACACCGGTAGCTTTAAAATAACCCGCATCTTTGTCGAGTGTCGGTGTCCACTCCTGACCCGAAAAAGTACTGAATGACCAGCATATAAACATGCCCCATTTCATTTCTTTTATTTGTTCAGCGCGTGTGTTGTCATCGATTTTAACAGTGTAATCCGGATTGGACCGATTGTTGCAACCAATAAAAATTGCTACAATAAGGATGGTTAAATAACTTTTCATCAAATACAAATTTTTGGTTTATGATTTTTTATGTAGTTTAGTTCTAAATTATTGAATGTTCGAGCCAATACCGCGATGTTTTGTTCATCATTCTTCAAGCTTTGGACAGAATTCGAAAGATAGTAATTAATCGGTTTCATCATTGATTACCTTCTCCGGTTGATTTGTTTATGCATCCACTTACTAATGCATGCGTTATTGGCACACTGTTAATTAATGCAAAAGTACTGATTGTTGTTTGCTTTAAAAATAACATCCTGTTTACCATGACAATATTTCGTTAAAAAACCGATTGCAAATCCAACGGATCATCCATCTCTTTTTGGAGTTGCAACAGTTGGTTAAAAAGCTTCATTTTAATTTCATTATAATTCTTGTTATCAGCCAAATCATTTAATTCTTGTGGATCATTTGTTAAATCATAAAGCCGCATAACCTTTATACGCGGATAGATAATCAGTTTAAACCCATCGGCACGGACCATTCGCTGCAAATCCTTCTGATAGCATCCGTATATGGCTGGGTAAAACGATTCGGCTCGTTCGCCCCGAACAAATGGCATCAGGCTGTTAAATTCGATAAATTCTGGTTTCTTCAGGCCGGCAAGATCAAGGCCCGAAGCCATAATATCCTGAAGATATACATCGGTATCAATCTTTTTGTTTTTCGGAACATCGGGCCCAACGACAAAGAGCGGCACACGCATGGAATGATCGTACATGTTTTGCTTGCCAATCAATCCATGATTACCCACTGCCAGACCATGATCGGAAGTAAAGAAAATATAAGTATTGTTTGCTTTTCCTGATTTTTCCAGTGCTTCCAAAATTCGCCCAATTTGATGGTCCATGTGGGTTATAATCGCATAATATTCCTGTCTGTGTACTTTCACGGCATATTCGGTCCGGGGAAAAGGGGCAAGCGCTTCATCCCGTAACGACGGGCCACAACCAATATTGTCCTTGTAAGGGTATTCTGAAAGATACGACTCCGGCACAGAAATACTCTCCAGCGGGTACAAATCCACATATTCTTTGGGCGACTGCCTCGGGTCGTGCGGAGCATTAAAGGCGAGGTACATAAAGAAAGGGGTCTCCCGGTTTTTGGCCGAATCGATAAACGCTACGGCATCGTCGCCCAGCACTTCGCTCCAGTGTTTTCCTCCCTGCCAGAAACCACCAAACTTCTTATCCCAAGGTTTCCAAGTATTGTCTTCCGGAGATTTTGGACGATCATAAGCTTCGGGAACAGAGCCTGGCATCCCGGGACGCACATGTACCACATGATTGAACAGTTTTTCAGCCTTTGTTTTTACGTGCCATTTCCCCGTCATATAGGTTTCATAACCAGCCTGCTGCATCAATTGTCCCCACATCTCGCCGCGGTCGACCAAATCCTGCTGATGATTTTCATAACCTAAAGCTCGCCAGACAGACCTACCGGTATTAAGCATGGCGCGACTGGCAAGACATACTGCGCCTCCCCACGCTCCCATATTATAAGCATGTGTAAAAGTTACTCCATAATTTACCAGCTTGTCGAGATTGGGAGTATGGATTTCCGTATTTCCCAGTGCCTGAATAGTTGAATAACACTGGTCGTCCGCGAAGATAAACAGGATATTAGGTTTAACTGTTTTTCCGGCTTCACCCTGTTTCGCTTCGGTTCCTGTACAAAACCACAAAGACAGGATTATTAATAGTGATAAATTTAAATTATTCATGTTTATTGATTTAGGTTAGATAAAGTTTCAATATCTTCAGGATGAAAAGAACCATCGGGTAGAGGGCCGGTAACCAGCCTGTCATCGTATAGGCACCAGGCTTTTTCCATGGAAATCAAATGGTTTTGGAAGGTCCAAACCGCATAGTTCAGCCAGTGTTGGTAAAATATCGATTTTATTTTTCTGTAGAGATCAGAGCATTGATTTCTTTAATAAGAAGGGGAGTTTCTTCAAATTTAAACCTGCCCGATCCTATTTCAAGTTGCAGAGGTTTGATTACATTTCCAAATCCATCTCCTTTTAACAAGGAGAATATTTTTTGAAAGTCATTTCTGAAACGATCTTTAGAGACAGGATACCACTCATTCGCGTAATTAACAAAGTAGCGGGCTCTTTCTACTTCAATTTGATCAAGACCTTCCATTTCAAATTTTGTTTCGATAAAATAATACAAAGGTAACTTGCCTTTTTGAACCCGGTGAATAAAAATTTGTGAATTGTTTTTCGGTTTGAAAAGTACTTTTTGAATGTCATTCCGGCTTTCAAAATACATGGTATCATCAGGATAAAACATGCAAAAACCTTTAGCATCCTCAGGTTTTAAATTATATTCCATACCCATCGTATCAACATATTGTATTCCATTCTGCAGGTTTAATAATTTATCAATTTTTATATAAACCCTCAAGGTATCATTATTCAACAAAAAAACCTGACCATTAGCATATTGATCTTTTGGAATTGAATTCACGGCTTTCAGCCCAAAAGGCATGATTGCCAACAGTAAAATTAAAGCTTTTGTTTTCATTGCATTAAATTATTTATTTGGACTATTTAGAAATCTTGCTGCCTTTTGTGAACCTAGCTGAGCAGCCTGTCTTAAGCAACTTTCACCTTCACGTTCTCTTCTCAATTTGAACAATATCTTTCCTTTTTCATAATAGGAGGAAGGGTCATTGGGAGCATATCTAATTGAAGCATCAAAATCTTGAATATCCTGTTCTAAGTATCCAAGTTTCACTAAGGTATTTCCCCTCATTTCATGCATCAGAGGAAATAAAGAAGGTTCTTTGCAGTTTTTAATTCCTGAAGAGAAGGCCTGTTCTGCTTCCTTAAATTTATTTTCATCGAAATACGAAAGCCCAAGGTAATACTGCGAATTATAATCTTCGCCATTCAGTCTGGTCGCTGCTTTAAGGTAATGTATTGCCAGATCATTTTCCTCCATATGTGAATAAGCAATTCCCATGTAAGCATTGGCGTTTGTATCTGTTGAATCTATTTCGAGTGCTTTATTTAAATCTTCAATAGCACTCTTAGAATCACCCATTTTTATTTTGATAATTCCTCTAGTCACAAAATAATCTATATTATTACCAAGTTCAATTGCTTTATTTAAATCTTTCAGTGCTTCTGCAAACTTATTAAACTGAAAAAATATTTTGCCTCGCTTAAAATACCCTTCAGGGTTGTTTGGAAATTTTTCGATTGCAGTATTAAAAACGTTAAAAGCACTCTGACCATCTCCTTCGTTATTCATTAATTCACCTTTGCGTATCAGAAAATCGTCACTCGACAGAAAGGTGGGATCAATTATAAATTTTTGGTCGTATTTGGTATTCACAAATTCCGGGATATTGTTAGCGTATTGAGGAAAAGAAAATTTGTCGAGGTAAACCGGGGGAGTATCGGTGCCATCTGCATTAATATGGGTAAGAAAAAGTTGTGTGTAGGGCCCCAAGGCCTTTGATGAATAAATCACCCATTTACTGTTAGGTGACCATGAATGCCATGAATTCATATTTTCGCTGTTACATTTCAAAATTCTTGTTTTTCCTCCGGAAAGTGGAACGATGGCTAGCTTACTGTCCTTTTGTAAAAGCATAAAACTTTCTGCCTGACAAAACATGAGCCATTTTCCATCGGGCGATACTTTTGGGAAATAATTACTCAATCCGTTATTTGAAGCACCTGCAATGGGTTCTGCCTTTCCTCCTTTACCATTATTAAAAGGGATTATGTAAATATCAAATTTGAAAAGTGAATCGCGGGTCAAATAACTATTCTCGAATTTTTTGTACCTGGATAAATCTTGAGATTTTGGGACTGAACCATTATGTATCCCGCTTTCGTTATAATGTTTGGCTTTTGCACGCGTAAATAAAATGTTTTTCCCATCTGGTGTCCAGGTCGGATTGCTGTGTACGAACATAGTATCATTAGCGCCGTATAATTCCGAATATCGCTTTTTTTTACGATCGTAGACTACCAGAATGCCTTTGAACGGAAAAAAAAGCTGCGAATATTCAAGGTCTTTTCGATCGACAAATATTTCGCAATCATTTAGGGTACTAATAACATAACGCCCATCTGGTGAAATCTGCGATAAAAGACCGTAAGTGAACTTCCCCGGCTGAAATTTACTCCATGTCATTATGCTGTCACTTGCAAAATTAGTGTTATTCTCAAATGAACTGATAACATAAGCTCCTTTATCATCTATTGCATCAACATCCATGGCAATAGTTTTTCCGTCATTCGAAAAAGAATGACAATTTGCACAAACAGGCAAGTTCTCAAGAACAACATGCGGTTTAGATTCGCTACTAACATCACCTAAACACCACTTTATTTTCTTCATATTTTCTCGGGCGAACTTAAAAGGAAGGGGAACGCTTCGATAAAAAATGGAGGCATCAACAGGATCATTTGAAATGGAGAAGGTGCGACTTGCTTGAACGTTCGACAAGAATGTTTTTTTTCGAATTGTTACTACATAATTTTCATTCCTGGAGCCAATGATAGAATCCCACACTTCAGTGGGTGGTCTCCAAAATTTTTCGGACACCTCTGTTTTGAAGATAATCTTAGATTGATCCGTTTTAAGCGTTATTTGCCAATTCTTCTCCTGTAGGTCATCATCTTCCCATGCAAAAGCAGGTGGAGCCATATCTTTTGGAAAAACAGTCTCGTTATAAGGATAGAGTATCTTAAGGTCTTTTGATTGAATAAAGCCAAACAGCCCCGATTTGAAAGCGAAGTATCCAAATACAAGGCAAACAGAAACAACAATCCACACGTATCTTTTTTTCATCAGAGAATGATTTCGTATTGGATGCCTATAAATATAAGCACCCAATACGATCATGAAAATCAACCGAACTAAAAAACAATAGCTTTAAAATCGGTATAAAAAGTATCGATTGCTGTTGGTTCAGGAAGAAACAAAGTCCTGTACTTTAAATCAGAACCCATGTCAGTAAAAGAAGTGGTTATAGCAGACATTGGGACTTTTCGGGTAACCTCGACTCCATCTAAATTTTTATAAACCAAATCGCAACGAATGCCATAATCTACTGGTCCCGCCCAGTTAATAGTCGCTACTCCTCCTACCAGAGGTGTTTTACTCGTAATCGACCTATTGCCAACTGTGGTTTGAAACTTGTCTCCATATACTTTGCCGGTTACTTCAAAAGGTAATGATGGATTTCCGTATTTATCGATGCTTACCAGTTTAAAAATATAACCTTTTTCGGCCATATTTTCCAACATTAATTTTGTAGAACCGGTTTTATTTCCTATTGCAACGTCCAATGAATCCATATAATCATTCCAGAAAATACGAACCGTTTCAATCCTTTGAGATCTTATTATCATCTCAAACTGAATCCTATTTTTACCGGCAAAAGCTGCCGCACTGTCTACTTTTGCTGCATAGATAATTTCTCCTTCGTCTAAATATGGTTGATGCAAATCATTCATCTTAGAACAAGACAGCGTAACAAGCGCCAGAAATACTATGCCGACAATATAAATAAATTTTAATTTCATACTATTTTTTTATTGATAAAAAACTACCTGTTGTCACCGAAAACTTCTAACTCCATCATGTGGAGAAAGTCTCCATCCGACCATGATTGAATACCCTTGATCCGCAAGTATCGAATCTTTGGGTTCTTCGGAGAGTTTATAAACTCTTCTCCTGCAGAAGCCCAGGCAACATCTTCATTAGAGACCTGCCCCGTAGGTAAACCTGAAGGTTTGATCGAATTGCAAGTCATCAATAAGGTCCAGTTATCCCAGCTTCCGGAAGCATCAAGCGTTTCGCAACCATAGACTTCAAATTTCTTTAAATTTCCGTGGTTATAAAGCCACGTACCTGGTCGTTGATATGTTTTAATACGACTAACTCTACCAGAAATACCCAAATCAACGGTAAATGCATGTGGCCATCTACCCGTTCCGTTTCCTGTATGAAAACCCGAATTTTTATTTCCATCGAAAAGTCTGGTCAGCACCCATCCCCAGGCAGCTTTCTCATCATTAGGAAGAATCACAGCTTTGAACTTAAGCCTGTCGAATTGTGTTTCGTAGATGGGAGTCAAGGTGAATTTTTTCATTTCGCTTCTGTTTTCCCAACGATCCTGTGCATAAATGGCAAAATTGCCAGGAATGGTATCCATACCTCGTTTAGCTCCATCTCCTTCAGCCACCGAAGTGTAAAAAGTCTCGATGGGAACATATTCCTTATTGTTATCTTCCTTTAGTATAACAATCGAAACTTCAGCACGGCCGGGATTACTCCAATATGCACGTACACCTCCAAAGTCTGCTTCCAAATCAAGCGAATTGTATATCGAAATCACCGGTGGTTCCAATGGATTAATTGTCACTTTAACAGGTGAAGATTCATTTCGGCTACGGTCAACAGCAACTATTGTAACTTCGCGTGGAGTGGTGTCGCCGAAACCTGCAATCTTTAAGGTATCGGTGTACATTGAAGAGCGTACTTCACTTGGAACGCCATCCTTCAGAGTAAATGTTGCCTTTACATAAAGGAGATCTTCATCTGCAGGGAGTTTATAAGTTAGGATCGCACCTCCGGGAGTATTCTTAACTACTACATCGGCAACAGGGCCTGGAGGAGTACCTTCAAGAGGTTGCTGGCCTATGGGTTCTACAATACATGCAAATGTTAGAATACCAAGAGCCATAATAATAAGAAAATATTTTAATTTCGTTTTCATAAATATAACTTTAACTAATTTTTAATTAATTACCAACCATAATTCTGTAACAAATTCCTATTTACTGCTAAATTACTTTCTTTGATTGGCCAGAAGTAATCTTTAACAGTGAAGTTGACAGGCACCTGAGCTACCTCAATGACTTTGTAAAAGTCTTCGTTAGTTTCACCTGAAATATTCCAACCCGTGGGTTGTTCGTTTAGAACATCAATCTCTTTCCAACGGCGGATGTCCCAGAAGCGCTTTCCCTCGAAAGCCAGTTCAATATTACGTTCCTGATGAATAATCTGACGCAAACCAGATTTGGTCGATGGTTTATCGGGTTTGTTCGAATAATTTAACCACGATTCTTGGACCCCAGGTAAACCAGCCCGTGCCCGAACCATATCAAGATATTTGTATACTTCTTCACTTGGACCGGATTGCTCATTCAATGCTTCAGCATACATTAGATAAAGATCGGCTAAACGAAAAACAGGAAATGGGAAGTATTCATAGCTTTGGCTTGAAAAAGTTTGGGCATTTTGAAAGTGATGCATTTTTTTAACATTATAACCGGTAATTGAGAAATTCCCGGAAGCTGTAGCCCTCCCTGATACCTGTTTCGCAAAGAAATTAGTAAAACCTACATTTTTGCCGAAGTCGTAATAACCATTGCCAAAATAAATGCCTTTATCGAAACCCAAAGTGGAATAAAAACGAGGTTCACGATTGTAATGGAGATAAGCTGTCACTTCACCTTCTTTAACATAGTATATATCCTCTCCGGATGAAGGTTCGGGCCTTACAACAAAGCGATTTTCGTACCAGTTGTTGGCTTGCCAATCAAGATCTTCTTCGATAGGTACACCATTTTTAGAATAAAACGATTCAACCATTTTCATGGTCGGAGCCCATTCGGTGAAGAATTGGTTTGCTTGTTCGGCAGCCACCCTCATAATCTTAGCCTGAGATTGTCTTGCAAGGTAGACATTATCGTAATTTGTATTGCCCCAGATTAACTCTTTGTTCCATCGGTCGCCAATAGCCTGACGTAGAGTTGTTTGAAGTTTGAAAATTTCATGAACATTCGCTACCAGTGGATCGACCAAATCGTAAAGTGCTTTTGACTGCATCACACAAGTATCAATTGCTTCTTTACATGCATCGGCAGCTAATTTCCATTTATTTGGGTCGTATGTTTGGTTAAACAATTGTTCGCCACGGTTGTCTATCATACTGGCATAATCAGTATTGCCATTATAAAGCGGACTAGCTGCGAATAATAAAACTTCGGCACGCAACGTTAGTGCTGCCAATTTATCTGCACGTCCCGCTTCAGTTCCCTCAACAACCTCGGCGGCATTGGGCAAGCCTGCTGCTGCCTCTTTCAACAAATCGGTAATGTATGTAACAACCTTATCTACTGGCTCGCGGTAAACCTGAACTTCCTTGACAGTGGCAGAAATTGGCAAGTTGACATCGGTGATTGGGATTGGGCCATAACATTTTAAAAGATAATAATGATAATAGGCTTTTAAGAATTTTACTTCGGCTACCCATCTCGCTTTTTCATAGTCATCTAAATCACGGACTGTTTCCACATTTTCGAGAAAGATATTGCAATCGCGAATTCCCCTGAAAAGTGCTTTTCCGCCATATTGTCCATCCCAATAGTTATTATACGGATTAACAGTATTCTGGTCTCCCCTTGCGATTGATGAGTTATTCCATGGAGCGGTTTGGCCATAAAACCTCCATGTTTCATCACCACCACTCATCGCCGGGTCAATATTAACTCCTCCAATTACCGGGCGGTAACTATAGCAGGTGAACAAATATTTTTCCGCAGTCGTTCTGCTCCGAAAGGCATATTCAATAGTTGCAACATTGTCGGGAACAACATCGAGAAAGTTGTTGCAGGCGCCAAATCCTATAAATATGGCAAAAGCAAGGAATATTTTATGTAATGTTTTCATACAATTCTATTTTTTTAAAAGGATAATTGAATTCCAAAGTTATAAACTTTCTGAATAGGATAAGCTAAACCATTTCCACCCATTTCAGGATCCCATAACTTAAATTTGCTGAAGGTAAGCAGATTCGTCCCACTAACATAGAAACGTGCGCGTGTCATTTTTGCACGTGAGATTAATCTCTTTGGCAACGAATACCCAAATTCGACCGATTTCAAGCGAAGGAATGAACCATTGCGCATAAACCAGGTGGATGTTTGTGTATTATTTGAAATTAATGTCTCAGATAGTCTTGGCCACAAGGCATACAGATTACGGTTGGCTTCCGACCAATGATCATCGGCATATACTTTAAGTAAGGCATTATTTACAATTTTACCAGGTTCCGGATCACCTGATGGGTGATAATCAATGAATGGACTGGTTGCTGTTGAATTTATCCAGAACGATTCGCGGGCTAATCCCTGAAGGAAACAAGAAAGATCGAATCCTTTGTATCCTCCCGATAGACCAAACCCGTAAATTATTTCCGGACTTGTTGGAAACCCAATTGCTACTTGATCCAATTCTGTTATTTTTCCATCTTTATTGATGTCTTTATACTTAATATCACCTGCTTTGTAATCACCGAATTGTGTTGGAGAATTGCGAATTTCTTCTTCATCAACAAATAAGCGTTCGGCTACATAGCCCCATGTCTGGTTTAATGAATAACCCACTCTTGATTTCCACGGTGTATCTTCGTAGTTTGGTTCTTCGTAGACAGTGAATTCACTGGTAGCGTATGTAAAATTCCCCAGTCCGGTTATCCACAAATCTTGATTGAACGAGTGATTGTAGTTTATGGACACATCAACACCCCTGCTTGATGCTTCTCCAACATTAGCGCGGGTTATAGCTTGAAGACCCATTGTAGTTGGAATGGAAGAGCGGGACATAAGAATGTTTCTCCGCTCCTCTGTGAAATAGTCTGCCTGAATATCAAGTTCTTCCCAAATCCCTAATTCAACACCAAGGTTCAGTTTTGTTGCTGTTTCCCAGGTTATATTATCATTTGGATAACGTGAAATTGAAACTCCGTTCACCGTATAACCACCTCTATTGCCATAAGTGCCAAACGATGAAGAATTCGCGGAATTATTCATATTTACATTAGAAAGGTAAAAGAACCGATCATTTGCATCACCGATAGCATCATTACCAACCAACCCGTAAGTTGCCTTAATTTTTAGCTTATTGATGGTTCTGCTCAAATTTGAGGACCAAAAATTTTCGTTAGATACAAACCATCCCAAACCGGCCGAAGGGAAGAATCCAAAACGTTCTTTTTCCGAAAAACGTTCCGAACCATTATAGCCAAAGTTGAATTCTGTTAAATAGCGGGAATCGTAAGCATATGTTGCACGGCCGGCAAAACCAAGGTTGCGGTAGGGTAATGATTTCTGGAGGTCACCTGCATTTGCATATAGGGCTTCGCGCAGGGTAAATACCCCCAACCCGCTTAATACATGTTTGTCGTTGAAGGTTCTTGCCCAATTTAATGCAGCTTCCATATAGGTCGTTGAATTAATATCTTTATCACCTTCGTTGTAACCCAGATATTCCGTGCCTGTTAATTCGTTAAGTGGGCGAAGTGTATACGTATCGGCTTCTTTATCGTAATAAGATACATCATAATAGAACGGATTGTAGAAACGCGAAACATCGAAAAACGAATAACGGTTTGTATTAAACATCCCCCTCATTGACAGGCCTTCTGTGATGAAGTTCAGATCTTGTTTTATTTCAAACTGTGCCGACATTTGAGAGGTGGTCGAATTCTTATATCCTTTTATCATATCGGCATATGGATTGACATAATTCCCCAGACCATAATTTCCGAATAAAATATGCTGAGTGAATTCGTTGGCTTCGTCTGGTTTATAATAGGCTGGGAAAAGTACCGGGTTCGTTTTCATAATCTTATTATAGATTGCTGTTCCACCACTTATCGGTCCAGTATAATCATCAAAAGTTCCGTTTAACCGAACAACTACTTCAGTTGTTCTGGAAACATTGATGTTAATATTTGACCGTAACATGTAACGCTGCAGTTTAATGTTGTTATTGAACGAACTCTGTGGGTCAACATTTAAGATTCCATTGTCATTGCTATAACTTGCAGCAATATAATACCGTGCTACTTTACCTCCACCACCTACGCTGAAGTTCAAACGGTCGTTAACAGCCTGATTTTTTAAAAGTATACTTTGCCAGTCATTTGCAGGATAAACGTAAGGATTTCCTCCGGCAATCGTATTTGCAATTTTATTAGGAGAATAAGGTGTTAAGCCGAGTGGATCGCGTGTCCTTACTGCTTCATTGTGTAGTTTCATATATGTAATCGGATCTGCAAGCTCTACCTGCCTTGTGGGCTGCGAGATGTCTCTTTCATATCTCACACTGATTTGAGCTTTTCCTTCAGACCCTTCTTTAGTAGAAACCAGTATAACACCATTTGCTCCGCGTGAACCATAAAGCGCAGTAGCTGTAGCATCCTTCATTATAGAGAAACTCGCGATGTCATCAGGCTGAATACGTGACAATTCCTGTGTTGTTACTTCGTTATTGTCAATCAAAATGAGCGGATCTTTTTTATAACCAAAAGTTGTTACACCCCTGATAAAAAATTCAGCATTATCCAATCCAGGCTCACCACTTCGCTGGTAAGAGATTAACCCGGACATTCTACCGGCTAAGGCTGTTGTTAAGTTGCTCGACGGAATTTTAAGTTCAGATGGTTTTACCGTCGTAATTGATGCAATAACACTCTCTTTTTTCTGCTTGGCAAAAGCAACCACAGTTACATCTTCAAGTTCCTCGCTTACAGTTTTAAGAACTATGTGAATTGATGATTTTCCATCAACAGGAATCTCCTTTGTTTCAAAACCAACAAAGGATATTAATAAGATGGCATTAGGTTCAACATCAATAGTAAATGCACCATCTATATCGGTAAGGGTTCCTTTGGTTGTTCCTTTGATCATTACCGTAGCTCCAGGAATCGAGATTCCATCTTCATCGTAGATAGTTCCAGTTAACTTTCCCGTTTGAGGCTGAACCGAGAAATTGTCGCCCGTTGTTGGGAGATCCGTTTTTTCAAATCCATTTGATGGATTCGTAGCAAAAACTGAGCTAATACTCAATAAATAAAAAACAAGAAAGACTTTTGCAGATAGATGCAAATTTACCTTCTGAGAGCAAGACCATTTTTCTTTCATAAGTTTACATGTTTATTTCATTATCTGTATATATGGTATTGAGAATTGCACCCGTAAGACTTTGGGCGCGAAAATTTCAGCTGAGGTTGTTAAAATTCAAGTAAGTTTGATAAATTACTGCTATTAAAAGCGGGATTAATAATATGGCCGACATCCGATAGTAGGCTGCTAAAATCCGGATCTTGATTAAAGACTTATTTGAATTTGTATTGATGCGAAAATGAATTCGATTGAGAACATGTTGTAGTTCGATCTCTGAAGAAGGAGATTCATCCCAATGTTCTCCGGCAATTTCTCTTAACTCAAATTCTTTGGAATTATCTAAATACAATTTTGCAACAAAATCCTCATCATCAGATGACGAAGATTTAAAGTATCCATGAAGTCTGTTTTTATCAGAGATTTTCAAGTTGCCCGAATTAAACTGTTTTGAAATGTATATCCACAACAATGGTTTTACACCTAGTCAACCTTTAACTTTTTTTTGCTTTACTGAAGAAATATCCAGAAAAAAGCAATCCAGCAAGGTTTCGTCTTTTAAATGTTGTCGCAGAAACTTCAATGCCTGATTCAGATGGTTTTCGACGGTGCTTTGACTGATATCCATTTCAATTGAAATATCTTTGGCATTTTTGCCCTCGAACCTGCTTTTGATGAAAACAGCTTTACGTTTTTCTGGCATCTGGTCAACTAATCGGTCAACCCTCATTTTAAGTAAAGTATGGTTTACATCCTCCTCTGTTACACATATATCAGTTTTTGAAGGAGAATTATACTCTATATACCTATTAGACAGAGCTTTTGAACGAAAATATTTCTTGATGTAATTAAATGCGATAGAAAATAAATACGACCGGAATTGATATTCTTCTTTAATATCTGCCCTGTTATCCCAAATCCTTGAAAAGATTTCCTGCACCATTTCTTCGGCATCCTCTTTGGACTTTAAATATCCATACCCAAAATGGTACAGTTTAGCGTTGTAACAATAAAAAAGCTGATTGAAAGCCTCAATATTGTCTTTCTTTAATCTTCTGACTAGTTCTTGGTCGTTATATATCCGATTATCAGACATAATATATAGTTTGGTTTGTACAAAAATAGAAGTTTCTCCAATAAGTTTTATTGGTCAAAATATATAGATAACAGTATTAAGATTATAATTGATTTTTGACAAGTTTAATACTCACCGGGCCCAGTAATCCAGAGGG